>JAPKCR010000280.1 GCA_026421135.1 Sulfitobacter sp.
ATCCGATATCCCTTCGATAACGATACTTGCCCCTAAATAGCTGGGGTCCAGCGCGTCTATCCCCATGATTGCAGCAATGGCTGCTATTTCCTCGGCGCTCATCACGCACAGCTGACGGGTGTTCCGGATCACCGTGTCGCGGGGATACTGCGATAGCACGCGGCTGCAAGACGGGCGGGTCAAGCCGCTGTGGGTTTCGCCGTCAGCGCCGGCAAAGCTTAGGACAAGGGACTGCTTTGCATAGGCTTTCAACCCAGCTGCGCGGTCCGGTACGGTCCCAAGCCAAGTGATCGTGGCGTAGTGGTCAGTTGGAACTAGGGCGGGCATACGTCATCTCCTTGCTTGGGCAATGTGCGCAAAACTGCCTCAAAAGAAAAGGCCCCGCACATGCAGGGCCTTTTGATTTATTGTGATGGTTCCATCAGCGATGCTGATCACGTCGTTGGTTCAGGTTCCAGACCGCCAGAAGGGGGCGTCTTCTTGCCCTTGGCCTTGGGGATCGCCGTGACACTTGGCTTGTCCAAACCGCTTGTATCTTCCCCGTCAGGGTCTTGAGGCGGTTTGCCGTCCATGATGCGCTGAATCTCTTCGCCAGTGAGGGTTTCATATTCCAGCAGGCCTTGGGCCAAACGCTCGAATTCTTCCTCATTTTCGGAAATCAGCTTGAACGCGCGGTCATAGCCGGTGTCGATGATGGCTTTCACTTCGCTTTCGATCAATTCCTTAGTCGCGGCAGAAACACTAAAGCCGCCTGCCCCGCCATTTGCCTGATATCCGGCAGCCGCTTCGGAATAGTCGATGTTCCCGACTTTGTCCGACATGCCCATGCGCATCACCATGCCGCGCGCCAATTGGCTGGCCTGCATGATGTCGCCCATCGGACCGGAGGACACGCTATCGGGACCGTACTTAAAGATTTCAGCCGCTTTGCCCGCCATTGTCATAGCGATTTTCTGTTCGGCTTCGTCCTTGAACATCTGCAGCTTGTCCATTTCAGGCAAGCTCATCACCATACCCAATGCACCACCGCGTGGGATAATCGTGGCCTTATAAACCGGATCACATTTGTCCAGCTTCATGCCGACGATGGCGTGGCCTGCTTCGTGATAGGCGGTCTTTTCTTTCTGGTCTTGGGTCAAAACCATCGAACGCCGTTCGGCACCCATCATGATTTTGTCCTTGGCAGATTCAAAATCCATCATTGCCACGAAACGACGCCCAACACGTGCGGCGGTCAAAGCGGCCTCGTTCACAAGGTTTGCCAGATCGGCACCCGAAAAACCGGGTGTACCACGGGCGATGATGCGCAGATCAACGTCGGGGCCAAGTGGTGTCTTACGCGCATGTACGCCCAAGATTTTCTCGCGGCCTTTGATGTCGGGGTTGCCGACGGACACCTGACGGTCAAAACGACCCGGACGCAGCAAAGCAGGGTCCAGCACGTCTTTCCGGTTCGTCGCCGCGATAATGATGACACCTTCGTTGGCTTCAAAGCCGTCCATCTCGACCAGCAATTGGTTGAGAGTCTGTTCACGCTCGTCGTTACCACCGCCGTAGCCGGCACCACGCGAACGGCCCACAGCATCGATTTCATCAATGAACACGATGCAAGGCGCGTTCTTTTTGGCCTGTTCGAACATGTCACGCACGCGGGATGCACCGACACCAACGAACATCTCGACAAAGTCGGAACCCGAGATGGTAAAGAACGGCACGCCCGCCTCGCCTGCGATGGCACGCGCCAACAGGGTTTTACCTGTACCAGGAGGGCCCTCGAGCAAAGCGCCTTTGGGGATCTTACCGCCAAGACGGCTAAACTTTTGCGGATTGCGCAGGAATTCTACGATCTCTTCCAGCTCTTCCTTGGCCTCGTCGATACCTGCCACGTCATCAAACGTTACGCGACCGTGCTTTTCGGTCAGCATCTTGGCCTTGGATTTGCCAAAGCCCATTGCCCCGCCTTTGCCGCCACCTTGCATCCGGTTCATGAAATAAATCCACACACCGATTAGCAAAAGAAGTGGCAGCAGCGACATCAGGAATGTCTGGAAACCCGAGTGCTGCTGCGGCTCGGCGCGTACTGGAACGTCATTTGCCATTAGCAACGAAGTAACTTCGGCGTCTTGGGGCATGATCGTGACATAGTCAGAGCCATCGGCGCGACGGAAGCGAACCTGTTCACCATCCAGCGTGACATTACGGACATCGCCCGCTTCGACCGCTGTAACAAATTCGGAATAGCTGATTTCGCGACTTTGCAGACCGTTGGTTGATCCGCTGAATAGATTGAACAGCGCCAATACCAGCAGCATCAAGACGACCCAAAAGGCGAGATTACGCATATTACCCAAGGAAACTCTCCTAAATCCGGGGGACGACATCAATACAATGTACCCGTTGTCTATAAGATAGACACGCTGGGCGTATGTTCAATGCGTTATGTGTGCGGCAAAAAAGGTATCTTCACCGCGATTCAGCCGTGCTTGCCAGTTTTGAGGCCAACCAGCAAGGGGTGCGGCGATCAAGTGTGTGCCATTCCAGACGGCAGGTGTCGATAAAAGCGCACCTCGCGGGATGTCCAAAGCCCGCCAATCTGTACATTGGCTTAATCCTTGGTCGCCCAAGGCCTGAATGGTCAGATGCCCTGTTTGCGCAATTTCGTCCGAGGGGGGTGTGAAAACCCATCGATCATCCCAAACTTCGCCCACTTCTGCTTTTATGGTTGCGACAGCATTTAACTCTCTGAAAATCCAAAGTGTTTTACCCTTTCGCCGCAACTCGCAGCCCTGCAATGTCGCTGAAGGCCCTTGCTCAAGCGCATCAAAGACTGAGGCAACTGCGCTGCTGCGCGGCGCATAATAGGCACCGTTCACCCATTTCAACGCATGCACAACAAGACGCCGGCGCAATTCCGGATGCTGATCGGCCAATTCGCTTTCGTCGATTGTTACAGCACCCGCACGAAGTGTCACAATGCGCCGCGCAAGCGCCAGCATTTGATGATTCAGCGCATCTTTTGCAGCAAAAAGGTTTAGCGAGACATCGCCGATCGCGTCAGCGTCTATCCCCAGATCAGATAGAATCGCCAGCGCTTTGCGGGTGCGAACACGGTCAAAACGGTCATCATTATTGCTAGGGTCATCGACCCAAGTGAAATTCTGGGCAGTTAAATAATTGCGCAACTCGGCCCTGCGTGCCTGCAAAAGCGGCCTGACCCATTCCATACCCTCGCGTTGGAAACGGCGGGGCATGGCGGCCAACCCGTCAACGCCAGCGCGCCGCCCGACACGCATCAAAAAGCTTTCTGCTTGGTCGTCTTTGGTGTGCCCAAGGGCAATGCAGTCGGCACCAACACCCCGCCCCCATAGCGCCAACAGTCCATAGCGGGCTTTGCGGGCCTCGTCTTGCAGATTGCCGGACCTATCCCAGCCTTCCCAATCAAGAGTTTGATGGTCCAACCCAAGCCCCCCACAAACTGCAGCGACCATCGCCGCCTCGTCAGCGGCCTCGGTTCGCAGGCCATGATTGACCGTTGCGACGAAAAGTTTGATGCCATTGCGCTTCGCGAATTGGGACAGCAGGTGCAGCATGGCCATCGAATCGCTGCCGCCAGAAACGGCAACGCCTATGGTCTTAGGTGGATTAGGTCCAAACTGGTCAGCTATCAGCCGCGCCAGATCAGCCGTCATCGAACTACTGACAATTCAGCGCAGCACGCTCGCTCGATGCTTGCGGCACAAAGGGGCTGGTCGGAAAGCGGGTCGCGACCTCACCAAGGGTGACACATGCCTCTTGGCGTTGTTCAAGTGCGCCAAGAGATTTGCCCAGCTGATACAGTGCTTCGGGTGCCATTGGGCCCACCGGATCAGAACTGAAGCTGGCAAGATACGCACGCGCTGCCTCACGGGTATCGCCCAGACCGCTTAGAGCATCGCCGCGCCGCAGATCGGCCTCGGGGCCTAGCGGGCCACCTGGGTAGGTCTGATTAAAGGTCGCAAACTGGTCAGCGGCGGTGCGAAAGTCACCGGTTGCGAGCGCCGCCTTCGCCCGCTCAAAATCATCAGCTTCGCCTACGGCAAGTTCGGCCGTGTTCGTTGGTGCGGGCTGTGTCGTAGCTGGAACGCTGATAGCAGGCGCATCGCCGCCCCCAAGGGTCGAAGTTGCGCCAACGGCACCCACATCGCCACCCTCGAGTTCGACAAGTCGGAACTCAAGATCGCCGATCCGGTTGGTGCCATCAGTGACAACACGGTTGATACGGTTCTCAAGCTCTTCGGTTTTCGAGGTCAGGCGTTGCAGCTCACTTTCCATCGCGTTCATGCGGTCCAACACAGAACCGCCGGTCAGGTTCATCGATGCGCCGCCCGTGGTAGACAGTTCGCGCCGAAGCTTTTGCACTTCGACGTTAAGCACGGTGAGCTCCTGACGCACATCCGCCAAAGTTTGCGCATCTTGCGCCTGTGCTGCAACTGGCCCAAAGGCCAGTCCCAG
>JAPKCR010000281.1 GCA_026421135.1 Sulfitobacter sp.
CACTAGCGATACCATCGCGGCACCATCGCCACCGCCGCCGGGCGTTATCAAAATATAGGGGTGCTCCGGCAGATCAACCTCGTCTTTTGTTTCGCGGCGCAAATATCCGGTCCAGTGCATCCGCTCGCGGGCCGCGTCCGAAAGGGGCAACCCCTTGGTCGGATCATAAATTTCGCGATCCCCATAAACCCAGATTTCGTCGTAGAATTTTTCGGTCGCCTCAATCGCGTTCTTGCGTGCCCATTCGGCGGCCAGCACCTTGGGTTCATCCAGAACGTCGCGCAGGCCAAGGACTGTTTTGGCAGTCCCGTGATCGCGCAACCATTCAAGGCTGGGAAGTAACTCACCGCGAAACCCGGACGGTTCCTTGTCGACGATCAGCAGGTCAGGATCGTATCTCTCGATGGCTGTTTTGATCAGCCCAGATCGCAGGGATGTTATCTCGTCTATATCTAGGCCCAAGGTCTGCGATATATAACTGCCATCGGCCAGTTTGGTCACACCGGGCAAGCGGATGTGGTCAACACCCTAGGGAAAGGTGAATCGCCCCGCGACAGGCGACCCGGTCAGGATGATCGCAGATGCTGTCTCATCATGTTCGGTCAGGGCAGCAGCCAAAGCACGGGACCGCCGCAGATGGCCAAGTCCAAAGGTGTCATGGCTATAGAACATGATCCGGTGCGAAGGCATTCCCTTGCGGCGTGGTCTCGTGGGCAATTGGCTCATGCGCCGATCCTAACTTGGTCTGGAAGCCTTAAGTCACAGGTCTCACCCTGTTTTTCGAAAGAACCGTTGAATGTCAAAAACAACTTGCCGCTTGGGACAAGACTGCTTGGGCTGTGGGGCCTAAATGTTTTGCGTCACCCAATGTCCTGATGACGCCGGTTAGAGGTGCGACACTGGTGTGTGATGCGGGGCTCGTCAATTTGCAATCCTTTCTCAGGCATCGCGACGCCACAGCGCCACATTATTCTATCTGGAATACCCCCATCTGATACAAATCAATCGTTGCACAAATGACCCGCCGGTAGGTTGGGCAGCTAGGCTTTGATCGTGTGATTGCAATGGGGATAGGGCTGGCATAGCGTCTTTTGAGCAATTTTTAGCAAAGCGAGACACCATGCGGCACCTGTTCTTATCGTTTCTTGTTTCGCTAATGTTGGTTTCTTGGGGCGACCTTGGCCACGCGCAGGGGCTGCAATCGCTATTTCCAACGGGCCAATCTACCAGCGACGCTGATGACGCCCGTGTTCAGGAGATCATGAAACAAGCCGCCGAAAACGGGGTCGGCGTGGTGGTGATCGACAGCAATGGGAAGCTGCTAAATCAACTGGATTGTTCCGCAACACCGTCCCAAGCAGATGCGCTTGATAATACGGATGCTGACCAGGAACATTCCGCGCTCATGAAACTTCAAGAGCGCACTATCGGGTTTCGCACCGCCTTATTCGAACGCATCGTGCAATTGCCTGATGCCCTCAATGAAGTACTGTATATCTTGCGCGCAGCCAGCCCTGACGGCACGCTTTGGGCCTTTGGTAAGGCACTGCTGATTTCGCTGGGGCTGTTCGGTGCCGGGGTAATTGTCGAACGCGAAGTTTTTGGCAAGCGTATCGCACGAAGATTTGTCACAGCGCGCGTCTTGGTCAATCCGGTCGGTTACTCCGAGAAGATGCCGTTTTTGGTGTTTCGCTTCTTTATGGGCGTCATAGGTATCTTGGTATCGATGGCTGTTGCCTATCTGCTGGGGTGGATCATTTTCGGCGGGTTGGAAGACTCTGCCATGCAGTTCACCGTAACACTGATCAACATCGGCTATTTCGTCTGCCGTGTGTTTGCGGGCTTGTCGCGGATGATCCTATCGCCGTTTCTGGCGCAATACCGCGTCCCGGTATTCAACGACCGCGATGCCAAACGCTTGCACAATTGGTTGTGGATTTTGGCCAGCCTTGACACCTGTGCCATCTTGTTCGGCGTTTGGATTGGTGAACTGGGCCTCAACTATGATGTCTATGCGTTCATCGCATCACTGCTGTCCGCCATGATTGTCTTGGCCAACATCTTGATGGTTTTGGTGAACCGACGCGCGATTTCAAATGCACTGCGCCATGGTCAGCCCGCAGAAGAGGTGAGCTTTATCACCCGTATTTTGTCCAGAGTCTGGGCACCCGCAATTATCTTCTATGTGCTGTTTGCATGGGTGGAACTGACCTATGATCTGGTGCTGGCCAACCCCAGTTCTATCCCGCTAATCGCCGGGGCCTATGGCATCATTGTCTCGATCATCGTGGTTTACGGGGTTATCAACTTTGCCATCGAGCGCAGTTTTGCACGCGCCCGTAATATCCGCCGCCTTAACGAGATACGAGACGAACAAGCGGCAGCACGCGACGCGGCCGACGAAAGCGTGGGAACCGGCGACTTCCCTGAAGTGAGCGCTGACATCGAAGAGGCAGAGCACCTTGCCTTGGCCGAAGAGCATGCCCGCGCCTTGATGATGCCGCGCCGGACACTGAATACATTCGAGGCGCTGGCCAGACGGGTTGCTGCTATTCTGGCATTCGTGGCGGGAGCCTATGCCTTCTTTTTCATCTGGGACAATGAAAGTACCCAAATGGTGGAAAGTCTGGCCGACCGGCTGCTGGACATCATGGTCATCATCTTTATCGGTTATGTTGTGTACCATGCCTTTCGGATCTGGATCGATACCAAGATCGAAGCCGAAGTCGGCGACCAGCCAGAAGCCGAATTGGGCGACGAGGGCAGCGGTGCCTCATCTGCCAGCCGCCTTGCGACGCTGCTTCCATTGTTCCGTAATTTCATTTTGATCGTCGTTGTTGTCACGATTGTTTTGATCGTCCTGATGGAATTCGGTATCAATGTCGGCCCCTTGTTTGCCGGTGCCGGAATCGTGGGTGTTGCCGTCGGGTTCGGGTCACAGGCGCTGGTGCGCGATATTTTCGCCGGTGCGTTTTTCCTGTTCGATGATGCATTCCGAAAAGGCGAATATCTGGATGTCGGCGGGGTCAAAGGCACTGTTGAAAAGATCTCTGTACGGTCGTTTCAACTGCGACATCATCTGGGGGCGCTGCACACCATTCCCTTTGGCGAATTGCAGGTCATGACGAACTATTCGCGCGATTGGGTGATCATGAAGCTGCCATTGCGGGTGACCTATGACACCGATGTGGAAAAGGTCCGCAAGTTGATCAAAAAACTGGGGATCGAGCTGCTGGATGATCCGGTGATCGGCAATGACTTTATCCAGCCATTGAAATCGCAGGGCGTGATCGAAATGCAGGATTCAGCGATGATTATCCGGGTCAAGTTCATGACCAAACCCGGTGATCAATGGTTGGTTCGCAAAAAGGTTTATGAGGAAATACGATCCCTGTTTGAACGCGAAGGCATCCGTTTCGCCCATCGCGAGGTCACCGTGCGTTTGGCCGATGGCAAGGTCGATAACTTGAGCGAGCAAGAGCGAAAGGCTGTTACAGCTGCAGCGCAAGCATCCATTGAGGAAGACATGATGGATGCGCCTGAAACGAACGGGGACGACCGCTAACGCAACAGATATTGAAATGGGTTTGGCGCGTGCTATCTGGAAAATCAGAGCTAACAGGAGAGTAAAATGACCCAATCCAGACGCCAGTTCCTTGCGACTTCCACCGCTGCTGCCGGTGTGATTACATTGCTGCCCTATGCTGCCCATGCGGCCGCCCACGGTGGCGACATGTTTCCGATTGAGGGGGGCGAAATTAAAGTGCACCCAGTCGATCACGCATCTTTTGTGATGGAGACGCCAATTGGGGTTATCTACTGTGATCCAGTGGGTGATGCTGCAAACTATGCCGATTTCGCGACCCCTGATTTGGTGCTGATTACCCACGAACATGGGGATCACTACAACGCGGACACTCTTGCCGCCGTAGTTGGTGAAAACACGCAAATCATTACGAACCCTGCCGTCTACGATATGCTGCCCAACGCGTTGAAGGCAAAGGCGAGCAAGGTCATGAACGGCGCAACAGCGATATTCAATGATGTGAGCATCGAGGCGATCCCGGCATATAACACCACGGAAGAGCGCAAGAACTTCCACCCGGTTGGCCGCGACAACGGCTATGTTGTGAACCTGCCAGGCTTCAGGGTTTATATTTCAGGTGATACCGAAGGCACGCCGGAAATGCGCGCGTTGGAAAACATCGATCTCGCGTTTGTCTGCATGAATTTGCCCTTTACGATGGACGCAGAAGCCGCCGCCGCGGCGGTTTCCGAGTTCAAGCCGTCGTATGTGTACCCCTATCACTTCCGCGGTCGTGACGGTGGCACCCAGGATCCGGCTGAGTTCGCCAAGATGGTCGCGACTGGAATAGAAGTTAAGATTGCTGACTGGTACTAAGACCTAGGTCCGGTTGCCTTCTGGCAACCGGACCCAATTGGGTGGCTAGCCCGTCCCACATACACTCGGGTATTTCCAAGCCCGAG
>JAPKCR010000282.1 GCA_026421135.1 Sulfitobacter sp.
TTCCGGATTCAAACCAAGCACTTTATTCACAGCCAGAGCCTGCGCAGCGAACGCCTTGTTTGATTCTATCACGTCGAAATCAGCGATGTTCAGCCCGGTGCGTGCGCATAGCGCCTGTACGGCCGGAATTGGGCCGATCCCCATAACTTCGGGGTCCACTCCGGCAATCGAGTAACCCAAAATGCGCGCCCGCGGCTGCAGACCAGCTTTTTTTGCTGCGTCAGCCCGTGCTAGAACCATCGCGGCAGCACCATCGTTAATCCCGCTGGCATTTCCTGCTGTCACGCTGCCGCCCTTGCGGAACACGGGCTTCAGCCCGGCCAGCGCCTCCGCAGTCGTCGCCTTAGGGTGTTCATCTGTGTCAAACACAGCAGTGCCTTTGCGGGTTTTCAATTCAACTGCCGTGATTTCTCGCTTAAAGCTACCATCACCAATCGCTCTTGCCGCGCGGGCTTGGCTGGTCAGCGCAAAGGCGTCTTGGTCAGCCCGTGTAATTTGCAGCTCAGTCGCCACGTTTTCGGCCGTAACACCCATATGCCCGGATCCAAAAGGGCACGTCAGCGCGCCTAACATCATGTCCACCGCGGTGATATCACCCATTTTCTGCCCCCACCGCGCCTGCGGAATGATATGGGGGGAGCGGCTCATACATTCAGCGCCGCCTGCAAGGGCGAAATCGGCGTCGCCCAACATCAACGACTGCGCGGCCGAAACAATCGCCTGAGCGCCGGATCCGCACAACCTGTTGACATTCATTGCGGGGGCGCTTGCCGGCACACCAGCCTGCATTGCGACCACGCGCGACAAGTACATATCCCGTGGCTCGGTATTAATGACGTGACCAAACACCACCTGGCCGATTTGATCAGCCTTTAAACCTGAACGTTCTAGCGCCGCTTTGGCTACAATTGTTCCCAGTTCGATTGGCGAGGTTCCTGCAAGGCTACCCCCGAAAGTACCAATGGCGGTGCGTGCGCCATCAAGAATTACAACGTCTGTCATGTATCTTCCATTTCTTCTGCTTTAGTTTCACCGTAGTTAGAGCATCTGATTGAATGCCGTCGTTCCGCCGACAATCACCACTGCAAGCTATTCGGCAGGGTGGATAAGTTTAGAAAGTTCACTTTGCCGTTTGGACAAGTTGATTGTTTCGGTCGCGACAAGCCGGTCCCCCGCAAAGGCATGCACTTCCGTCTCAACCCCGTTTTTCCCATTGAACGCAACCAGTTTGTCGTAACGCGTGAGCCCGCCCAACCCCTGAAGCTTCATCCCCAATAGATCGGACCAGAACCGTGGTGGCGCAGCGTCGGGAATGCGAACGCCACAGATGCTGCTTGCTGCGATCTGAGCCTGAACCATAGCATTGTGGATTGTCTCAATGCGTATCCGACCGCCATAATAGGAGTTTTCGGCTGCGGCACAGTCGCCGATTGCGTAGATGTCGGGATCCGAACTGCGCATGGCCTCATCGACTATGATTCCATTGTCGCAAAGCAACCCAGCGTGGACGGCCAAACCTTGGTTCGGCAAGGCTCCGATGCCGACGACGACCAGATCTGCCGCCACTGCTTCACCGCTTTCCAGAATGCAGGTCCGCGCCTGCCCGTCAACGCCATCTATCCGGGCCAATCTGGCGTTCAGAGCAAACCGGATGCCAGCGGCCTTAAGCTGCCTTGTGATAACATTGGTGGCCGAAGGTGTGGCGACCCGCGCCATCACACGTCCAGCGGATTCGATTACCGTGACCTGCTTGTCTAGTGCAACCGCAGCGGAGGCAACTTCCAGCCCGATCACGCCGCCGCCAAGGATAGCCACCGATTTTGCGCTACGTAGCGATTTGTGCAGGCGCGTGGCGTCAGACAAATTACGCAGATAGCAAACATTGCTCAGACCTGCACCGGGACAGCGCAGGCGCCGTGCGCTGGACCCGGTCGCAAGAATAAGTTCGTCATAGGGATAATGAACGCCCGCTTTTGTCAGGACGGCCTTGGCAGTCCGATCTATCGCTACCACTCCTTGACCCATTTCCAAGGTGATACCGTTCGTTGGAAAAAACGCCCCAGGCTTCAATAGCGTCGCTGCGGGCGGCTTATCTTTTGCAAGAAAAGCCTTCGACAGGGGCGGCCTTTGGTAGGGGGCAACGGATTCAGCCCCCAATATCACGACCTGCCCCTCAAAGCCCTGCTGACGCAGCGCTGATGCCGCATTCACACCAGCGGTTCCGGCCCCTACTATCACGATCTTATCCAAGTTATCCTGCATTTCAGTTCTTTCCGCGTTGGGTCATATCAGGTTACGTGCCTGTGCTTCGGTGACCGCCTGTACGCGACTGCGCACATTGAGATCGGCGAATATTTTTCTCATGTGCCATTTCACGGTGTCTTCACGCACTAAAAGCCGGTCGGCAATCTGCTTGTTGGACAGACCTTCGCGCACGTAGCGCAAAACTCTGATTTGTTTTGACGAAAGCGTCGTCCCCTCCCGCCTTGTGCTTTTTGGTAATAAGCTCCGAACTCCCACAAGCTGATCGCTTGTTTCAACTTTCTGTGCCGGAACAACAAATTCCAGATCGGTAAATGCAACATCGCTGGTGATCGTCAGCCCCGCCAACAGATCGCGGGTATCTCCAGCCGTCTGGAAACACCCCAACAGCAAAACCATCTCATACGCCTCGGTCGCAACCTTTCGAGCGATCGGCACTGACTCTGATGCCGCATGTGCACCTGCGGCGCACATCAATGCGCGCACTTCCAAGCGCCCGGCGTCAATTGCGCGCGCAGTACGACCTGCTTCATTCGCATTCTTTACGGCCAGACTGTATTGACCATTTCGCAAGGCAGCTAAGGCCCGCAAAATCGACAATTGAGCGCGCAATGGCCGGGCATGGAGTCCAGAGAACACCGGATCACTTTCTTTCGGCATCGCCTTATCGAATCCCTGTATTCCCTCGGCTATATACAGTTCGGCAATCTCCATCTGGATGAGTGTCTCCAAACGATACAGTTTTTTCTCCTGGGCAAGTGCACGGACCCTCTCAAGCAAGGCCAGCGCACCGCGCAGATCGTTCGTTCTCCGCCGCCAAGCCGCAGCCACGCGGCAAACGCGGTAAAGAATATCTGTGACTCCATACTTACCTGCAAATTCCAGATAGCTTTCTACTAAATCATCAGAAAACTCCAACATTCCCAGCTCACATGATGCCTCGGCTTCAAAAGAGATAAGCATTTTGGCCGAGAACGGCGTGCGCTCCACCTGCACGTTCGGATCGATCCGCGCCGCCTCGATCAAGCGCTGTGCACCATACATATCGCCGCGATTTAAGGCCGCTTGGATTTCAGCGGCATGTAACCAACCGAATGCAAATCTCTGACGACCCGCAGTATTGGCTGGATTTGCGAGCACCAGAAACTTGCTCAATTCTGAAAACCGGCTTTGGCTGGACATGATAAAAGTCAAGCAAGTTAAGGCCGCTCCTTTCCCTACAACGTTTACGTTGCCAAATTCGGAAATCCAATTAGTACAAAGCGTTTCACTGAGCTGTAGATCATCGTGTGTCGCGTAGCCGATAGCTCGAACCAACTGCCGCCAACCCCAGTCAATTCGCGATGTTTCATTCATGCGAGTTTCGGGCATAGCGTTTAGCAGCTTTTCCGCTTCCGACGCCTCCTGACTGAAATAGAGTGTCCATGCATAGGCCAGCGTGATGGCGGGGTTGCTCTGCATAGCCCGTTTCGGGACTTGTATCAGCAAGGATCGTAGCGCTTCAATCTCACCCTGACGCAGAGCTAGATCAAGCATAATATCTTCGCTTAACCCAAGAGCCCAGCGATGATCCCCCGCACGCAACGCCAAATTGATCGCCTGCTGAAATTCACGGCGTCGCCAATGCCAAAAGGCCGCTCGTTTCAGGAAATAGGATCCCCGCTCTGGGGTACGGGCTAAAAAACGCTCCTGAAAGTAGTCTCGCAAGGCGGGATGAAGCAAAAAGATATCTGCGTGGATCTTGCTTCTAAGCAACAAGTTATGATCGAAGGCGATGTCACCCATCAGCGCAGCGGCATCATCTGTCTTGAAAACATAGTTGAAGCTTTCGCTCGAAATCGGAGCGATCGTGGCTGCTCTTTCAAGAAACCTGAGATGCTTTTCTGTCAGGGATGGCACAATCTCTTCCAGAAAGAAGCGCTTTGTCTCAGGCCATCTACTTGCCTTGTCATCCGGAAACTCTGTGCCGGTCATGATCTTGCAAAGTGCCGGCCAGCCCCTTGTCTCATGCATCATTTCGTCAGCAGAATATGACTTGCCCGTGTTCGAAAACGCCTCGACCTCTTTCTCGCTAAAAGAAAGGTCATCGAGCAATATCTCCAACACGCCGGTTTGAAGTGTGAGCTGAGCAAAACCACGCCGCGATACCGCAGCAAAAGCGAAGTGAAGGTTAC
>JAPKCR010000283.1 GCA_026421135.1 Sulfitobacter sp.
GGATTTGCGAGAATCAGGGCGTTGGTGTATCATAACATCAGCGCCTTGGTTTTTTGGTAAGGTGCCAAATGATTGTAAGGCATGTGTGTCGCTTTGGGGAGTGATACAATGATTTTAGATAAATGTATTTTATTAAGCGCCCTTATTTATGGGATTTCTGCCCCTGTATTTGCTGATGTGGTGGAAGGTGTCTGGAAATCTGCACCAGATGTTAACGGATTGGTTGTCCATGTACGTGCCAAGGCTTGCGGGCAAGCCCTGTGCGGTGTTGTCGAGCGGGCTAAAGACCGGCGCGGCTATGACAAGAAATCGACCGCTGTGGGCAAACGGGTGTTTTGGGACATGGTCGAACAGCCCGATGGCACCTACGAGGGGACGCTGATAGAGCCGTCAGGCTTTAAGCTTCAACAAGCAAAAATGATGGTCGAGGGCAATGCCATGCGTTTGGTCAGATGTGCTGGTGCCACTTGCGATGAGGTGATTTGGACGCGCTTGCGTTAAGCAGGTCCAAACCATTCCGGGCCACTGGACTATGGTCGCCAGTTGAGGAAATTCGCGATCATGCGCAGGCCTGTGGTCTGGCTTTTCTCAGGGTGGAATTGCATGCCCAACATGGTGTCACGGCCGATCACGGCCGTAACTTCGCCAGCGTAATCAACATGCGCCAGCCGCTCTGCGGGTTTAGCCACAGCCATATGATAACTATGCACAAAGTACGTGTGATCACCGGTTTTGATGCCGTCGAATACGGGATGCGGATGATCAATTACCAAATCATTCCAACCCATATGCGGGACTTTCAGCGTTGGATCGGCGGGGGTTATCTTGGTGACTTCGCCCTCAATCCAGCCCAGACCTTGGGTGTCTTCGTATTCACGCCCCCAAGAGGCCATTAATTGCATCCCGACACAGATGCCCAAGAAAGGGCGGCCTTTGACTTCGACGGCCTCGACCATGGCGGCGTAGATGCCGCTGTTGCCCTTGAGGGATGCCATGCAAGACGGGAATGCCCCATCGCCCGGCAACACAAGACGGTCGGCGTGTGCGACCACATCGGCGTCGGCGGTAACGACAACCTCGCCTGCATCGGTCTCGCGGGCCATCCGTTCAAACGCCTTTTGAGCAGAGTGAAGATTGCCGGATTCATAATCAATGATCGCGGTCAGCATCCGTTACAACGCACCTTTGGTCGACGGGATATCGCCCGATTTACGGGTATCAACTTCGACTGCTTCGCGCAGCGCGCGGGCAACGGATTTGAACGCTGCTTCAGCAATGTGGTGGCTGTTCAGACCGTGCAGCATATCCACGTGCAAGGTGATGCCGCCATGGGTCGACAACGCCTGAAAGAATTCTCGTACAAGTTCGGTATCGAAATTGCCGATCTTGGATGTGGGCAAATTAACGTTCCAGATCAGAAAGGGACGTGCCGACAGATCAAGTGCGGTCCGTACCAGTGCATCATCCATCGGTAGCAGACACGCGCCGTAGCGGCGGATGCCGCGCTTGTCACCCAGAGCGTCCGATAGCGCCTGACCCAGTGCAATGCCCACGTCCTCGACTGTGTGGTGATCGTCGATGTGCAAATCGCCCTTGGCCGTGATTTTCATATCAATCAGTGAATGACGCGCCAGTTGATCCAGCATGTGATCAAAGAACCCAACGCCTGTGTTGTTGTCATAGGCACCGGTTCCATCAAGGTTGACCTCGACGGTGATTTCGGTTTCGGCGGTGGAACGATTGATGGTGCTTTGACGCATGGGGAACTCTCCGGCTGTTGTTGCCCCTTATAGCAGCGCGCGCGGCCGCGCCAAGGCCCAGCCCAAACCGATTTGAACATCATAAGGGATTGCAGCCCTTATCACGCTATGACAGCGTGGCAGGACAGCAACCAGCCGAAAGCGACCCGATGTCCACCTGCGTTTTTATCCAGATCCGTTGCCGGCCCGGCACAACCTATCGCGTTGCGGAAGAAATTGCCCTGCGCGAAATTCATTCTGAGCTGTATTCGACATCTGGCGATTTTGATCTGCTGATGAAGCTTTATATCCCCAAAGGCGAAGACGTCGGTGTTTATATCAACGATCATCTATTGGACATCGACGGGATTGAACGGTCTTTGACTACGATGACGTTCAAAGTATTTTGAAACATCTCATTGCCCTTTGCGCTGCGCTTTTGTTTGCCTCGCCGACCCTTGCCGCCCGCACCTTCGAGGGCGAGGAAGCCGCCGCTTTGCGCTGTGCCAATATGCTCGCCTATACGGCTGTGACATTGGCGCGGGCCGAATTGATTAGCGATGAGGAAAAGGACATCATGCTGGGCATCACCGTGCTCATTCTTGAAAGACATGTCAGTGGCACGCGGGCCGAAAAAACGGCCGCGATGATGGTCATGCGTGATCGCCGCGACATCGATTCCACATTGCGCGATTATCGTCGCAACGAGGCCAAGTGTCTGGTCCAATTCCCGATCAATTAGGGCTCAGGCCGCGACGACCTTGGTTGAGCGCCTCATATCTGCGCGGCTGATTGCGCGGGTAAAGGTGTTTTTCACACGTTGCGTCCTGTTCGCATTGGGCGCGATCGGTGCGCCGACAGAAATCTGTATCGGCACCGTGTCACTGATGCTCAGACCAAAGGATGTCTCATCGATGCAATTTTGGATATCGGTTTCCAGAACCTCCCAATCGGGCAACTCTGTCTCGCGGGTGATGCATATGAATTGGCCATTACCTTCGTAGGACATCAGCAGATGCGGGCAGTCGATCACATGATATATGCTTTTGCCCAGATTGCTCATTAGCGTGTTGAAGTCCATCGATGTGCTGCGTTGATAGGCGCTGTCAGCCTCGTCCAGCGAGACGCAGAATACCTTGCATCCATCCAGCGTTTTCCGGTCAAGTTGGGTCAGGTAATTGCCCAGCGAAAAAGACAGGATCAGACGTTCTACATGCGCAAGGTGGAGCTTTTCGGACAGTTCAAAGCTATGCAAACCAACGGGGTTATCTGTGGAAACATCCAACGCATCGACCCTAATTACTGACTTCGCAGCTTCGCTAAGCCGCTCTGCCACACGAATGCGGTTGTGAATGTCTTTTACGTTGAAAGGCTTTGAAATGTAGTCATTCGCACCCGCGGCGAACGCATTTTCGATCGACACGGCGTCGGTTTTGGCGGTCAGCATCAGAATTGGCTTCTTGTCATAGCCGGGCAGGGCGCGGATACGCTGGCACAAATCAATGCCGTTCATCATGGGCATATCAACATCCAGAACGAGACAATCGAAAGGTTGATCTTCAGCCTCGATCAGGCACAGGGCGTCGGGCCCACAGGCGGCTGTGTGCACATTAATCTGGTCAGTCAATTCAAAGATTTCCGGAAACAACTCAAGAATGAATGGATCATCGTCAACCACTAGGATCTTCATAAACTACTCCGACACTTACCAACTTCTCTAGCACCGTCTGGGGTGCTGATGATTGGGGGTAGTGCTAGAATTTAATCTAGGCAGGAATATGACGGTATGTGAAATTCCCCTTAATTGGCGATCTCAATCCTAAGATCTGGCAAAGGCGAATTTAATCAATGTTAATTTCGGTATTTGCGTCAATCTGCCCAGAAATGGGCACATTGTTTCATTACCGTAGTGTTAGTTCGAGTTTGTTCGAACGTTCCTTGCTAAACTTCAAGTGGAAATACGAATGTCTAAGTCCTTGCTTCTTTTGCCGATTTTTGCCGGTTTAATCTTGTCCGGTTGTTCGGCTGCGCGCCAAAACACGTCTATTTCCCCTGCGACGTTGTCCTTCCAGGCATCCGGTCAGGATGAGGCAGTGCTGATTGAACAAACCGCAGCTTTGGACCGGTTGATGAAAGACATCGTCCGGAATACGACGATCAAGCATGCAGCGGTTGGGGCAGCGGTCGGATGCGGCCTAGCTGTGGTGACGTCTAACGCGTCGCACTGTCTGGCTGCCGCGGCAGCAGGCGGCGCAGTGGGGGCCGTTAGCGGCCATGCGGCTGGCAAGCGCGACGTTACCCGTAGAATGGAATTGGTGTCGGCCAATGCAATTGTACGCAGTATTCGGAAGTCAAATTTACAGCTCGATGCTATCTCGTCCGAACTGCCAAAGTTTCTGGCACAGCAAGATATGGACGTGAAGGGTCTGCGGTCGCTCAGGGCGGCAGGAACCCTCAGCCAATCTGATTATGAGGCGCGCTTGACCGCGATCCGCTCCAGCCGGGCGACCCTTGCCGAGGCATTGATGATGTCGTCACAACAGGCCCGCGCTGCAACCGCCAACCTGCGCGAAGCAGCGGCACAAGGGCAGTCTGGACTAGAATGGCACATCAGCGCTATCGACGAGATGGAGCGCGAGACGGTGTCGGCGCGTTCGCAGATTTCGCTATTGTAAGCTCTGTTCCTGAAATCG
>JAPKCR010000004.1 GCA_026421135.1 Sulfitobacter sp.
CCGACCTTTGGATCCTCGTCACGCTTGCCGCCGCCGTGTTTCAAACTGCACGGTTCATGCTGCAAAAGTATCTGGCAACCGCCACATTGTCGGCGGCGGGGGCGACATTTTCAAGGTTCCTATATTCAGCGCCATTCATCGTTGGGGGCCTAGCGACCTATCTGGCGGTCAGCGGCGTGCAATTGCCGCGAATTGCACCACAATTCTGGGCCTATGGTTTACTCGGGGGCATTGCGCAAATCCTTGCCACCGTCTGCGTCGTTCTTTTGTTCAAGCAGCGCAATTTTGCCGTTGGGATCACCTTTAAGAAAACCGAAGTTATTTTGACTGTTTTTACAGGCTGGCTAATTTTGGGTGAAGGTGTCAGCGGCTGGGGTTTTGCCGCAATCGGGTTGGGTGTGGTTGGGTTGTTCTTGCTGTCAGGCAACAAGGACACGACCGGATTTCACCTAAGCGATCTTCGCAACCGGGCTGCGGGTTTGGGGATCGCGTCGGGTGCCCTTTTTGCCATCTCGGCTGTGACCTATCGGGGGGCCACATTGTCGGTGTTGTCAGACATGCCGGTGTTGCGCGCCGGGGTGACCCTTGCCGCTGTGGTCTGCATGCAAGCGACGATCATGGCGGTGTGGCTGCGCTGGCGCGAACCGGATCAGATGCGGGCCGTTTGGCAAGCACGCAAGGTTGCAGTGTGGGTCGGTATGATGTCGCTGGGCGGATCGCTTTGCTGGTTCATCGCCTTTACCCTGCAGAACGCGGCTTACGTCAAAGCCTTGGGTCAAGTCGAGCTGATCCTGAGCGTTGCGGCCTCGACCTTGTTTTTTCGCGAGAGTATCACACGGCGGGAATGGGCGGGAATTGCGGTTTTGGTCAGCTCAATCTTGATGCTGGTACTCGTCGCCTGAGGCAGGCCCGTTTTCTCCTTAGAAAGGGCTCTCCCACACAGGTCAGTCTGCCATTGGACTGCCGCGAAGCCGCAGAAACAGGCTTTCTTCGTCGTTATTCTTGAAGAACGGGACAGAGGCAGGCGGGGCAAGGTCCTTCGCGCGGGCTTCAACCTCTGCCAGAACGACTTCGGTGATAAATGGCATGTCGAACGACCGGGCATCCGACAGGGCAATCCACTGCAAATGTGAAAGCTCGTCACAGGCCGCGTCGAAATCATCAAGATCCGTTGCCACGTCATCGGCATCCACCAAAAAGAACCGGGCATCAAAGCGGCGGGGTCTGCCAGGGGGTGTGAGAGCGCGGAAAACGAATTGCATCGGGGCTGCGTTAGGGACGTATCCGCGTTGGGCAAATGTTGTCCAATCGTCGGGAGGCGTTGTATCCCATTGGCCTTTTTCACCTAAGATCAGCCCTGTTTCTTCCCAAAGTTCGCGAATTCCTGCGACAGCCAAAGCGTGAGCGAGGGTTGCATCCGCATCTTCGGCCAGACGGTCGCGGCAGGTGTCAGGCAGGTGGCTGGCCAAGGGGATATGTGCATCGCCCACGTCCATTGCGCCGCCCGGAAACACGAACTTATTTGGCATAAAAACAGCCTTGGCACCGCGTTGGCCCATCAGGATGCGCGGGTTTTCATGGCGGTCGCGGATCACGATGACGGTAGACGCGTTGCGGATTTGACTTTTGTCGATGGTCATTAATTGGCCCTTATTCTTGCGGATAGGCGGGGCCCGGGATGATCGGCGGACTACTTGTCGCCGAACCCGCCCATGGCCTTTGCCCATTGGAAGCCGATCAAGGCCCCCTTTAGTCTTGGCAGAAGGTAGAGCGACAAGCCGACGCAGCCAACCGCAAAGATTGTAAACAGCGTCAATGGTTCGGGGCGCCATGTGACAAACACGATATGAAGCATCGGGGCCATCAGGTGGCCAACGATCAGAATGGTCATATAGGCTGGGCCATCGTCTGCGCGGTGGTGAAAGATCTCTTCGCGGCAAACGGTGCAATTATCATTGACCTTGAGATACCCCTTGAGCAGGGGGCCGGCCCCGCAATTTGGGCATTTGCGACGCCAACCGCGCAGCAATGCGGGCCTAAGCATGCGCTGATCTTTTTCGATTTGGGTGATTTCGGCGCTTTGATCTGTCATGTTTTTTATCCTGATGCCTCTCTCATATGCGGGCGTTGCATCGTAATTGAAAGGTGGCATGCCCCCCTTGCGGCGGGATGTCGCAAACTGAAGCGGTGAATTTTTTTGCTTTTTATGCGACGGAACTTTGCGGTTGCAGCGTTTGACCCAGTATCACCACGCCAAAACGGTGGGTGAGATTGAGATCACCAAAGGATAAAGAAATGACAAACCGAGCAAATTTCCAAATCGCATTGTTGAGTGGCCTGATCGCCTTGGGCGGCACTGCCTTGATGGCGCAAGACACGCCAAAGCAGGATCGCTTTGTTCAGATGGACACCAACGCTGATGGTCAGTTGACGCAGGACGAGATGAAAGCCCACGCCGAGGCACGTTTCACCGCGGCCGATACGGATGGTGACGGTTTCCTGAGCGAGACTGAAATGCAAGCAGCTGCTGCAGCACGTCGTGTCGAACGCAGTGAACGAATGTTGGCCCAGCTTGACAAAGACGGCAATGGATCGTTGTCAGCCGAAGAACTGCAAGCCATGGGCGAAGGCAAGATGGGCAGGCGGTCTGCAAAGATGATGAAGCGGATGGATGCCAATGAGGACGGTAAATTGTCGATGGACGAAATGGCCGGTCGTCATTCGCCCGAGAAAATGTTCACCAAGCTGGATGCGGATGGAAATGGCACACTGAGCGCCGAAGAATTCGCCAAAGCACGGATGGGCGGCAAGCATGGCCACGATCGTATGCATGGCGGACATGGCAAACGCCACGACGATAAGCCAAAGTCCGAGTGATCTAATGGGGCGGGCGCGCTTGAATGGTGTGCCCGCAGCCGTTAGCCCTAAGATTATGAGCTTTGATGCTTCCATTGATACGGTCAGTGACGACCCGGATGCAGCGCTGTTGGCACGTTATGCTGATGGTGATGCGGTGGCCGCACGTCTGCTAACGGTGCAACTGTCGCCGCGGGTTTTTGGCCATGCCTTCAGGGTGTTGGGGGATGGTGCCGAGGCCGAAGACGTCACCCAAGAGGCGCTGATGCGGCTTTGGAAAATTGCACCGGATTGGCGCACCGGAGAAGCCAAAGTGTCAACCTGGCTGTACCGCGTTGTTGCAAATCTTTGCACGGACCGATTGCGCAAGCGCAGGGGCGGCGTTCCACTTGAAGACATCGCAGAGCCGGCCGACCCAGCCGAAAGTGCAGAAGCCAAACTGCAGCGTGGCGCGCGCGAGGATGCGCTTCAGACCGCATTGGACGCATTGCCCGAACGCCAAAGACAGGCGGTTGTGCTTCGCCACATCGATGGCTTGGCCAACCCCGAGATTGCAGCGATCCTTGATATTGGGGTCGAAGCCGTGGAAAGCCTAACAGCGCGGGGCAAACGCGCTTTGGTCGCATTGTTGGCCGGACAGCGCGAAGCTTTAGGATATGATGATGAAAAAACCTGATACAGATATGCTTGAAACCCTGTTTCAACACGCCCGCGCGACACCGCCTGCGACGCCCCAAGCGATGTTGGACCGGATTTTGGCCGATGCGGTGGCACAGCAACCTAACGCCAAGTTGCGTGGTTGGCGTTCGATCTGGCAGGCGATCGGCGGGGCACCTGCATTGGGCGGGTTGGTCACAGCGACCGCCGTTGGGTTCTGGATAGGGGTGGCCCCGCCCAGCAGTCTTCCCGATATTGCAACGCAAATAATCACCGGCACGACATATGCTGCGCTGGATGATACTGCTGCGCCCGACCTCACAGCCTTTGGCTGGGACATTGACGAAGGATAGATCATGGCATCGAAGATGACAGGAAATGGCAAATGGATGCGGTGGGCCTTGGGGCTTTCGATGGGGGCGAACTTGCTGATCGTCGGGTTGGTCGCGGGGGCAGCGTACCGTTTTGACGGGCCACATGGCGGGCCGGGCAGCAGCATGCGCAACTTTGGCACTCCCTATATTTTAGCCCTAGAGAAAGGCGACAGACGCGCAATTTTCAAGGAATTGCGGCAAAACAAGCCGGCAGGTCACATGAACCGTGCCGCCCGACGGGCGCTTTATACCGAGGTCGTGTCGGCCATGCGTGCCGAACCGTTTGACTTGTCACGCGTCCAGTCCGTGCTGGATCAGCAAGCCAGCGCCAGTGTCGCGGTGCAGCAGGCGGTGCAAAACGCATGGTTGGCAGAAATTGCGGCGATGGACCCGACCGCACGGGCGGCTTATGCGGACCGCTTGCAAGAGGTATTGACCCGAAGTGCAAAGCGCCAACAGGAACAGCGTAAACAACGGCAAAACGATTAACCGGCTGCGTACCCTATTGGCTTGCCAAATAGGGACGGGGCACGGTACGCAAAGCAACCTTAAAGGGAGGCTTTGCCATGACGCTTGAATTTCCGGACACCGACGCAGTATTGGCCACCGCGCGCGCCTCGGCGGGGCGACGCATGATCGGGCTGGTTTCGCTTGGGTTTCTGGGCGTATTTCTGATCTATGTAGCGTTCACATCATCGCCTGGCTTGGGGTGGCAGCTGTTCTTGCTGGTCGTCGGCGGGGGCGCGATCTGGATGGCCGATTTCATGCGGCGCGCCACGGCCGAAGCGATCGAGCTGACGTCGTCGGTGCTGCGGAGCAGTGATGGCACATTGATCGCGCGTGTCGAAGACATCGAACATATTGATCGGGGTGTTTTTGCGTTCAAGCCTTCCAATGGTTTTTTGTTGCGCACAAAGCAGGGCACCGGTGCTGAAAACCTTTGGCGTCCCGGCCTTTGGTGGAGGATGGGACGGCGCGTTGGCGTCGGTGGCATGACACCGGGAAACCAGACTAAATACATGGCTGAAGTCATCTCGACGATGATTGCCATTCGCGATACGTCGGATGAAACCGGCAGGCTGTAAGTCGCAAGGTTAGATACAGAAAAGGCCCCAAAGCATCTTGCCTTGGGGCCTTTTTGTTTGGGTTTGTTGCTGCGCTTAGCTGCCGACGAATAACACACGCGGGGCATAGCGGGCACGGGTAAAGACAAAGTTCTCGATGTTCGGTGTGCCTAGCCCGATGTTGAAAGGAGGGCTGAACGTCGTCATCGTTTCTGTCACCACGATATATTCATCGTTTGGGATGCTCGGAAGGCGATCCGTCCACGTGGCGACGTCGCTGTCAGTCGCTGGTAGTACAGAGCCGCGTGACCGGGACCAATCCACGTAGAACCTATTGTCAGCGTCGTTGAATTTGAGCGATGTGACCCGCAAGTCGGATTGTTCTTGTGAATTGGTGATGTAATTCAAAAGATGCTGTGCGCCATCCAAGTACTCGGTGTCGATCGGCACAGTTTCCCGTGAGATCATGTCGCCAATGGTATAAGCGGCTTTCTGGTTCAGGCTAAGTTCCTTGTAGGTCTCGAAGATCGAAAACATTGCTGCAAAGACCCAGAATACCATCGGCATCAAAATCATGGCTTCTAGGGAAACGCTGCCCTCGTCTTGGCGGGCGAATTTACGCATACCAAAGGACTTGATGAAATTTACAAACATTAGCTTGGCTCCTGTACGAAGGCCGAGATGGAGTACATGGCGGCTTGGCCGGATCCATCACTTGCGAACTTGAAACCCATACGCGATGTGGGAAACATCGGATCGAATTTCAGGCAGGCGCGCAGCACCATTAGTTCGTGCTGTTGACCTAGTGAGAAACCGCGCTCTGGTGTGACGGGCTCGGACTTGTCTACGCAATCAACGTCAGTTGGCATCGTGGCAAAGTTGCGTGGATCAACCGAGATCATCTCTAGACGCAGCGTTTCATCGCAGTTGCTGACGTTGCCCGCCCCCGCACAGACCAAAGTTTTGATTTGGTCGTGGGTCATCGGTGCATTTGTATTCAAGCGGACGAAGCGGACCGCATCTTCCAAGCCTCGGTTCAAGTGAACCTGGCGCAGGGAATACAAACTCATTTCTACCGAGGCGAGAAAGAGGCCAAAGATAAAGGGGAAGATGATCACGAATTCAATCAGAAAGACCGACCCGCTTTCATCTCTGCGGAAGCGCCCGAAGGCATTTTTTGCATATTTTCTCATTGGATCAACCTTAGTTGATTGATTTGCCGGGCGATGGCACGGAAGGCTTCGGACAGTTCAATACCTTCAACCCGGAAGAAGTGGCTTGGTGAAGATGCGCAGCTTTGCATTACATCAGCACCGTGTTGTTCAACTTCAAAGCCGATGGTCCAGATGACAATACCCTCGGTTTTCGCAGCGTCACAGATCTTGTCGAGCAAAGTGTCGCCCTCGTCAGCAGAGTAGCGGGTATAGTAATACTGATGGCGCTTTCTGCTGCTTACGTAGTTTTGAAGGTAGTATTGAAAGTTCCAGTTCGACCAATGCGCTACTTCGCTGTCAGAGTTGTAGGCGGACTGAGAAATTCTCGCTGAACTGCTGTTCTCACCATCTGTCATGAGTACAATCGTCTTGAGTGTCTCGGCGTCATCGTATTCAGCAGGCCGGCTGGCAAATGTTGCCTCTACTACACCATCGCTGACAAGTTCGTTTGTGGTTTGCCGAAAGCTCGGGTCTAGCAAGGCCGTGCCCCATTTCATGCCCATATAGATGGCAGTACCAGCGCGGGGTTTCAGTTGGTCAATCTGGTTTTTCAGGGTCGCAGCATCTTGGCTGATCGGCCGTACACGCTCATAGGGTTGCCGCGGGCAAACTGTGTCGTAGAGGGTGTTCTGCTGGTACCCGGACTCGATTGAATAATAGTTCCACTGGAAGTGCTGGGTCTGATCCCATGGAAAACCAGGGGTCATTTGCGTCTGCACAAAGTGCCCGTTTGGCACGTCGATACAGTGCGAGAAGTTGTGGAATGTATCAATCCAAAGCGCGTCAAAGATGTTCGGACCGACGTTGACCTGCTCGGAATATGGGATCAGCGACAACGAAACATTACCCGCCGTTTCGGGGCGCAGCACAGTGTCAATGAAAGTCTTCGCTGCGTCTTTCATATTGGGAAGTTTGGAGTTGTTCTTCATGGAACCCGAAATGTCGAGAACCAAGGAAATCTCTACTTTTGGAACGCGTTCTTCGGCCATGCTGTGGGCAGGGACAGGCATCGAATTGATGCCAAATTTGCGCAAATAAGGCGTGTCGAGTTCTTTGACCGCGTCAACGGTAACCGTGCGATAGTTCAAACCCTCGTCTACGGTGACGCTCGACACATAGTTCGCAATTGCCGACTTGGAGAAATAGTCTTGGACGACTGACGTGGGATCCAGTGTTTGATCGAGGTCAGCCGCAGCAAGTACGGCGCGATCTGATATCGCCTGCAGCCTTGAGCGTTCAAGCTCGTGGCGCATGAAATCCAACTGGATGCCACCCACCATCACCATCATTAAGATCATGAAGAGAACCCAAACCGTCATGATCCCGTCTTCTTCGCGGGCAAATCGCCGGGTGTGGGCAGAAAGTGCGTTTTTCAATGGTCTAACCGTCATCAATATAGGCGACATTTTTAATTCCTCTTTAACCAGATCGGCTTAGGTGTGCTGAGCCGTGCCGACTGCTTCAGTTGGTTCCTTATAGGGAAAGAACGTGGCTGAAATGGGGCGGAAACCTTTGAAAATTGGGGCTCTGCTGTAATATCCGTGCGCAGAGGTTTGATTTGCAAGCTACTGTTGCAAAGTCGGAAACGACGGTTTGCTAACGTTGAAGGATGCGAATCGCCGCAAGAAAGTTTTCTTTCTGCTTAAATAATATGCAACTTTTGGCGTTTACGGGTTCTCAAACTTTGCCGACCATGTTCAACAGGTAGGGGACTGATTTCTTACTTTAGGTCACATTGCCAAACAGGAGCATTCTATGACCCCCGCAAACGAACCAAGCTTTCGCGATAGTGTGGACATCATGTTTAACAGGGCCGTCGCCCTGATGGACCTGTCCCCCGGACTTGAGGAAAAAATTCGCGTCTGCAATGCGACCTACACTGTCCGTTTCGGGGTGCGCTTACGGGGGCGGATCCAGACATTCACAGGGTATCGTTCTGTTCACTCCGAACATATGGAACCTGTGAAAGGCGGCATTCGCTATAGCCTTGGTGTCAACCAAGACGAGGTAGAGGCGCTGGCGGCTTTGATGACCTATAAATGCGCACTGGTCGAAGCGCCTTTTGGCGGTTCAAAGGGGGGATTGTGCATTGATCCACGCGATTATGATGAACACGAGCTTGAGCTGATCACACGCCGCTTTGCCTATGAGTTGATCAAGCGTGATATGATCAACCCGGCACAAAACGTACCCGCACCCGATATGGGCACTGGCGAACGGGAAATGGCGTGGATCGCCGATCAGTACAAGCGCATGAACACCACCGATATAAACGGGGTTGCCTGTGTGACGGGTAAACCCATCAACGCGGGCGGTATCCATGGCCGGACCGAGGCAACTGGGCGCGGAGTTCAATACGCACTGCACGCATTCTTTCGCGACGCCAAGGGGCTCGCGAAAGCCGGGCTTGCAGGCACGATGAGAGGTAAGCGGGTCATCGTTCAAGGGTTGGGGAACGTGGGCTATCACGCGGCCAAGTTCCTGAGCGAGGAAGACGGCTGCTTGATCACGGCGATCATTGAACGCGATGGTGCATTGCAAAACGATGCGGGTCTGAATGTCGAGGCAGTGCATCAGTGGATTGCCAAACACGGCACGATTACGGGCTACCCCGATGCAAAGATGGTCGAAAACGGTGCCGCGTTGTTGGAAGGGGAGTGTGACATCCTAATTCCTGCTGCGCTGGAAGGGGTGATTAACCTTGCCAACGTCAACCGGATCAAGGCCCCTCTGATCGTAGAGGCGGCCAACGGGCCAATTACTGCGGGTGCGGATGAAATCCTGTGCGCCAAAGGTGTCGTGATTATTCCTGATATGTATGCAAATGCTGGCGGCGTCACGGTGTCGTATTTCGAGTGGGTAAAGAACCTGAGCCACATCCGCTTTGGCCGGATGCAGCGCCGCAACGAGGAAAGCCGCCACCAGTTGCTGGTCGATGAACTCGAACGCTTGAGTGCCGATAGCGGCGTAGGCTGGCAGCTAAGCCCGAACTTCAAAGAGAAGTACCTGCGCGGCGCGGACGAACTCGAACTGGTGCGATCTGGTCTTTATGACACCATGGTTGATGCATACCGGTCCATGGCTGATATCTGGCACGGCCGAGAGGATGTGAATGATTTGCGTACTGCCGCCTATCTGGTCAGCATTACCAAGGTCGCGGCCAGTTACCGCGCCAAGGGGCTGTAAACCGGAATTCCCAAAGGCCTGAGCTAGCCAAACGACTGCCGCGGACAAGCCCAGTCCGCGGCGCAAAAATACCCCCATCCTGCTGCCAGCCATTGCACCTTTGCAACGGACTTGATTGAGTGGCCTCGAGGCGCTGTTATCAAGGCGGATAAACTGGGGGATTGGATGCGGTTTTCAGGATTGCGCGTACTGCGTGAAGGATTGACCGGAAACAAGGGGTGGGCACCGCACTGGCGCGATGCCGAACCCAAGGCCGAATATGACGCGATCATTATTGGCGGTGGCGGTCATGGTCTAAGTACCGCGTACTATCTGGCCAAGGAACATGGGCTGACAAATATCGCCGTTCTTGAAAAAGGCTATCTTGGCGGTGGCAATGTCGGGCGCAACACCACGATCGTGCGGGCAAACTACTTTCTTCAGGGGAATTCCGAATTCTATTCTCATTCACTGAAGCTGTGGGAGGGGTTGGAAGAAGACCTGAATTATAACGTCATGCATTCGCAGCGTGGGCTGATAAATCTGTTCCATTCCGACGGCCAGCGCGATGCCTTTGCGCGGCGCGGCAATAGCATGATTAACCAAGGTGACGATGCCGTGCTGCTGGATCGCGATGGCGTGCGCAAACATTTACCATATCTGGATTTCGACAACGTGCGGTTTCCGATTTACGGCGGATTGCTACATCCGCGTGGCGGCACGGCGCGCCATGATGCAGTGGCTTGGGGATACGCGCGCGGCGCTTCAGATCGCGGCGTGGACCTGATCCAGCAATGCGAAGTTACGGGAATTGATATCGAGAATGGTCAGGTGCGCGGCGTGCAAACCACCCGCGGGGCGATCAAGGCCAAGAAAGTTGGCATTGTGGTTGCGGGCCGGTCCGGTCAGGTGGCAGCCATGGCAGGAATGCGCTTACCGATTGAGAGCCATGTCTTGCAGGCCTTTGTTACAGAGGGACTTAAACCCTGCATCGACCACGTAGTCAGCTTTGGCATGGGGCATTTCTATATCTCGCAATCCGACAAGGGCGGGTTGGTCTTTGGCGGCGATCTGGATTTCTATGCCTCTTATGCCAGTCGGGGCAACCTGCCCATGGCCGAGCATGTGATGGAGGCGGGCATGACCTTGATGCCAATGATCGGCAAAGCCAAAGTGCTGCGGTCATGGGGTGGGATTATGGACATGACGCCTGACGGCAGCCCGATCATCGACAAGACAGATACCAAGGGTTTGTTCATCGATTGCGGCTGGTGCTACGGCGGTTTCAAGGCAGTGCCGGGATCAGGATTCAGTTTTGCGCATCTGATGGCGACGGGAAATCATCACGCGTCAGCGTCTAAGTTCCGGTTGGACCGGTTCCGCACGGGCGTCGATTTGATGGATGAAGAGGGCACCGGCTCTCAGCATAACCTGCATTAAGGGGGTGCTGGTGGCGAGGTTGGATTTGAGTATTTTTAAAAGGGTGAAGGGGCAGATGCCCGTTCAGAGGGGCTTGGCATGAGACTGGATTGTCCGATTTGTGGAAGCCGTGACCGGCGCGAATTTTATTATCAGGGAGACGCCGTGATGTTGGCGCGCCCTGCGGTAGATGCGGGCGCGGCGGCTTGGGACAGCTATTTGCATCTGCGGGATAATCCGGCGGGTCAGACCCGGGATTTATGGCAGCACGAATTCGGCTGTGGGGCCTGGCTGGTGGTGACACGCGATACGGTGACCCATGCGGTATCTGATGTTGCGTTGGCGGCAGATTTAAAAGGGGCCTTGGCATGAGGATCAAGGGCAGGGGTCTGATTGATCGGTCGAACACGGTCACGTTCAATTTCGATGGGCGCAGCTATGACGGGTTTGCGGGGGACACTGTATCCTCGGCGCTGTTAGCAAATGACGTGACGCTAATGGGGCGTTCGTTCAAGTATCACCGTCCGCGCGGAGTTTTGACTGCGGGCAGCGAGGAGCCGAACGCACTGGTTACAGTAGGGGCCGGGGCTGCGTCCGAGCCGAATGTGCGCGCCACCGTGCAAGAGATATATGACGGGTTGCACGTTCGCAGTCAGAACGCCTGGCCTTCGCTGGATTTCGATGTGATGGCGGTGAATAACCTGGTGTCACCGTTTTTGGGGGCCGGGTTTTACTATAAGACCTTCATGTGGCCGCGTAAGTTTTGGGAGAAGCTGTATGAGCCGGTGATCCGGCGGGCGGCTGGATTGGGCGGACTAAGCGGCGCGCATAACCCCGACACATACGAGCGGGCGTTTGCTTTTTGTGATGTGCTGATCATTGGCGCTGGGCCTGCGGGTCTGATGGCGGCTCTGACGGCGGCGCGTGGTGGCGCTGATGTGATTTTGGCCGATGAGGATGCGATGATGGGTGGGCGGCTGAATGCCGAGACCGATCAGATTGATGGCAAGCCGGGTCATGTTTGGGCCGCCGAAGTTGTGGCTGAATTGGCGGGTATGGGTAATGTCCGGCTGATGCCACGCACCACGGTCACGGGAGCCTATGATCAGGGTACGTTTGGCGCGTTGGAGCGCGTAGGGCACCATCATGGCGAGCGGAGCGAGAGCGCGCCGCTTGAGTGTTTCTGGCGGATCGTGGCCAAGCACTCGATCTTGACCGCTGGCGCACTGGAGCGGCCGATTGCGTTTCAGAACAATGATCGGCCGGGAATCATGATGGCGGGGGCGGTGCGCGCCTATTTGAACCGCTGGGGGGTAAGCCCTGGCAAGGCGCTGACGATCTTTGGCAATAATGATGATGCGCACCGGACGGCGCGTGATCTGGCGGATGCGGGCGTGCGGATCGCTGCGGTGGTCGACAGCCGCACCGAGGTCGACATCAAGGGGGACTTTCCCGTTTATCGCAGCGCGCAGGTGTTCAATACAAGCGGTGGCAAAGAGCTGGAGAGCATTTCAATCCGCACCATCAGTGGCGTGGAGAAAATCCAGACCGATTGTCTGGCGATGTCTGGCGGCTGGAACCCGACTGTGCATTTGACCTGCCATATGAACGGGCGGCCCACGTGGCGGTCTGACATTCAGGCGTTCGTGCCGACTGAAGGGGCAGTACCTGGTATGGTCTCAGCAGGGGCCTGCAATGGTACGTTTTCGACCCATGGCTGTTTGAATGAGGGTGCAGAGGTTGCGGGCAAAGTTCTGGGGATGCTTGGTAAGAAGGTGTCTGACGCGGGGCTGCCGCAGGCCGAGGATGCGCCGTACCGCATGCAGCCGTTGTGGGCTGTGGCGGGCAAGGGACGTGCTTGGTTGGATTTTCAGAACGACGTGAGTGTGAAGGACGTCAAGCAGGCTGCCGTTGAGAATTTCCGGTCGGTCGAGCATATGAAGCGTTATACAACGCAAGGCATGGCGACGGATCAGGGCAAGAATTCGAACGTGGGTGCCTTGGCGGTGCTGGCCGATGCAACGGGGCGCGGGATACCTGAAACGGGGACTACGACATTCCGGCCACCCTATTCTCCGGTCAGTATTGCGGCGATGGGGGCGGGGGCGCAAGGCGCTGGCTTTGCGCCGCAGCGGTTTACGACATCGCACAGTGCCAGCGTTGAGGCGGGCGCACCGATGATCGAGGCGGGATTGTGGTACCGCCCCAGCTATTTCCCGAAAACAGGCGAAAAGACGTGGCGGCAGTCGTGTGACCGCGAAGTAGGGTATGTCCGCAAGGCGGTTGGCGTTTGCGATGTGTCGACGCTGGGCAAGATCGACATTCAGGGGCCGGATGCGGCTGCGTTGCTGGATTTCGTCTATACCAACATGTTTTCGACGCTGAAGGTCGGGCGCGTGCGCTATGGGTTGATGTTAAGAGAAGACGGCACAGTGATGGATGACGGCACCTGTGCACGGTTAGGGGATCAGCATTTCGTAATGACCACCACGACAGCGGCGGCGGGTGCGGTGATGAAACATCTGGAGTTCGTCGCACAGTGCTTGCACCCCGAATGGCACGTCGCGATGACGTCTGTGACCGAACAATGGGCGCAGTTTGCTGTTGCGGGGCCACAGTCGCGCGAATTGTTAAATGGGGTGCTGGATACGCAGATCGACAATGACAGCTGGCCTTTCATGGCCTGCGGCGAGGCGTCGGTGCTGGGCGTCAAAGGGCGGTTATTCCGGATTTCGTTCTCGGGCGAGCACGCCTATGAGATCGCGGTGCCTGCACGCTATGGCGAGAGCCTGTTTCGTGAGTTGGTTGCCCGTGCCCAAGGACTGGGGGGCGGTGCCTATGGGATGGAGGCGCTGAATGTGCTGCGCATCGAGAAGGGCTTTATCACCCATGCAGAAATCCACGGGCGCACGACCGCGTTTGATGTGGGAATGGCAGGGATGATATCGGCCAAGAAAGATTGCGTCGGCAAGGTGGTGGCCGCGCGGCCCGGATTGGTCGCGGCGGATCGAGAGCGGTTGGTGGGGATGAAGCCTGTGGGTGCGGTGAAGTTGCTGAGCGCTGGCGCGCATATCTTTGAAAAGGACGCAGAAGCCGTGCGGGAGAATGATCAGGGATATGTCACCTCGGTCTGTTTCTCACCCGAGGTTGGTACCTATATCGGCTTAGGGTTCGTTAAAAACGGACCCGAGCATTACGGCAAGGTGATGCGTGTGGTCGATCACTTGCGTGAAATGGAAGTCGAGGTGGAAATCTGTCCGCCAGTGTTCTTTGATCCTGAGGGAGGGCGTGCCCGTGGCTGAATTGAAAGCAAGGACAGCCTGTGAAGATGCCCTGCCGATTAAGGTGGGTGCGGCGCAACTAGAGGAGCTTGATCTGGGGCCTGTGACATCAATCATGGTCTTGGGACGGGAGGCCGATCTGTCAGCCGCGATGGAGGCGGCGCATGGGATAGCATTTCCGAAACCCAACCGCAGCAGTGGCAAGGATGCAAATCGTTGCGTTTGGGTCGGGCGCAATCAGGCGTTGTTGATCGGGGCCGCACCGGATGCCACGCTTGATACACATGCAGCCGTTGTGGACCAGAGTGACGCGTGGTGTGCCGTGTCCCTAAATGGTGCAACGTCAGAAGATATTCTGGCGCGATTGGTGCCCGTGGACATGCGCCGCGCACAGTTTAAGCGGGGACACACGGTGCGGACGCAGGTAGGGCATATGATGGCGTCTGTCACGCGCACCGGTGCAGATAGTTTTATGATCCTTGTTTTCCGGTCGATGGCGATTACCTTGATCCATGAGTTAAAACAGGCGATGAATGTCGTTGCTTCGCGCCGCGCGTAGGGTGAGTGCCGCATAGGCAGAAAGATTTGGAGAAGAAGCGATGAAGATTGTTACAGTAGCGATTACAGCGGGCCTGTTGGCCGTTGCGGCACCGGTTTTGGCCCAGACCGCTAAAGAGACCGACTGCACCTATCAAGCGGATGTTGTCGAAGCGGTACGCCAAGCCCGCATCGAACGGGTCAAAGAACGCAAGGTGGCAGCGCATGTCGAGGCGACCGCACCAAGCTGGCCTGAAAAATACAATGCGGTCGTACCGCTGGTCGCTCCTTGGGTCTATGAGATGAAAATGGCCGATGTGAAGGCCAGTGATTTGGGCGCAGCCTGGAAAGAGATGTGTCTGGGCCAATAAGGTCAGACACGCGCGACTGGCCTCCCGAGGGGGCCAGCCCCCATCGCCCAGACGGGCGATCCCCCCGGAGTATATTTGGCAAAATGAAACAGCGGATTCACGCATAGGGTTCTGGACTCTGTGCGGGCGCGGCCAATATATAGTGTTATGAGCCTGCCCCCTGGATTTCTAGATGAATTGCGAAGCCGTTCCAGCCTGTCTCAGGTGGTGGGGCGCAAAGTCATGTGGGATGTGCGCAAGTCCAATCAGGGCAAGGGCGATATGTGGGCACCATGCCCGTTCCATCAGGAAAAATCCGCCAGTTTTCACGTCGATGACCGCAAGGGGTTTTACTATTGCTTTGGCTGCCACGCCAAGGGCGATGCAATTTCTTTTGTGCGCGAGACCGAGAATGTAAGTTTTATGGAGGCGGTCGAAATTCTGGCCCGCGAGGCCGGTATGCCGGTGCCTAAACAGGACCCGCGCGCGCAGGAGAAATCAGACAAACGCACCCAGCTGGCCGAGGTGATGGAGCAGGCGGTACAGTTTTTCCGTTTGCAGTTGCAAACCGGTCCTGCCGGGGCTGCACGCGATTATCTGGCTCGGCGTGGTTTAACAGCGCAGGCGCTTGAGCGGTGGGAAATTGGCTTTGCTGCGGATCAGTGGCAAGGGCTGTGGGATCATCTAAAAGCCAAAGGGGTCGAGGATGAGCTGATCTTTGGCGCAGGGCTGGCCAAGCCTTCGACCAAGGGCGGGCGGCCCTATGATACGTTTCGGGGGCGGATCATCTTTCCGATCCGGGATGCACGAGGGCGGGCAATTGCCTTTGGCGGACGGGCGATGGACCCCAATGACAACGCCAAGTATCTGAATTCGCCCGAAACTGAGCTGTTTGATAAGGGGCGTAGTCTTTATAACGTTAAAGACGCGCGCACGGCAGCGGGCCAAGGGCAGCCGTTATTGGTGGCCGAGGGCTATATGGACGTGATCGCGCTGGTTCAGGCGGGATTTGGCGCGGCCGTGGCCCCCTTGGGGACCGCAATTACCGAGAGCCAACTGCAAATGTTGTGGCGCATTTCGCCCGAGCCCATCATCACGCTGGATGGCGATACGGCGGGCCAGCGCGCCGCTTTGCGGCTAATTGATTTGGCGTTGCCGTTGCTGGAGGCGGGGCAAAGCTTGCGGTTCGCGATGATGCCAGAGGGGCAGGACCCCGACGATTTACTGCGTGCCCATGGTGCGACTGCGCTGCAAAAACTGCTGGATGGGGCCATGCCGATGGTACGGCTGTTGTGGCAACGCGAGACAGAGGGGCGGGTTTTTGACAGCCCCGAACGCAAGGCGGCATTGGATAAGTCGTTGCGCGAAAAGATCATGCTGATTAAGGATCCGTCGATCCGCAGTCATTATGGCCAAGAAATCAAAGACCTGCGCTATCAGCTGTTCCGGCCTCAACAGGCTAAAAAGACGTTTACGCCGGGCGCGCGCAGTGGCGGGCAGGGGCGCTGGAATGCGCCACCTCAAGGACCGTCGCCCAGTGCAAAATCGTCGATGTTGGTGACGGCTGCAGGGGTGGGCGCGACGGAGCATCTACGCGAGGCGGTGATCCTTTCTGCCTTGCTGGGGTGCCCCCAGTTGGTCGAGGAATTCGAGACAGGTCTGGCCGCAATGCAGTGCCAACACTATGATCATGCGCGCATCAGGGATTTGATGTTGCGCCATCTTCACGAAGATCCAGCTGCGTTGCGCGAAAAGATATATAGTGCACTGGGCGAGCAGACCCTTGAAAATATGACTTCGCAGCGCCACGTTGCTGTGACGCCGTGTATCAGGACCCCCGGCAACACTGAACTGACCCGCATGACCGTCGCAGAGGAGTTGGGCAAGCTAGAAGCTGTGCGCGGGCTGGATGCTGAAATAGCCGATGCCATGGAAGACCTGAGTGGCGTGGCCGACGAAGGGCTGACCTGGCGGTTGAGCGAAGCGGCCCGAAATGCAGACCGTGCGCAACGCAGCGGCCAAGAGGATACTGCCGAATATGACATCGCCGAAAACGGTGCTCATGTCAGCCGAGATGAGCGCAGCGCATTCGATGCGTTGATCGGGGCCATCCGCGGGAAGGGCACGGAAGAAAAGAAATAACCCCCTGCGTGGCTTTTTCGCCGGGATGTTTAATAAAAAGCAGGGTAACGGGTTTAAGAATCACCCAGAACCCCGCATGATTCGGAAAATTGCGAATCGCCGAGGGTGATTCGGTTATGTTCGCTGGAGGAATTTTCAATGGCCGCCAAAGATACCAATGAAGACACAAAGTCTGACGATCAGGATGCCGGCCACTCGCTGGACATGAGCCAAGCTGCCGTCAAGAAGATGATCGGTGATGCCCGCGAAAAGGGATACATCACGTATGATCAGCTGAATACGGTTTTGCCGCCCGAGCAAGTTAGTTCGGAGCAGATCGAAGACGTGATGTCGATGCTGTCAGAGATGGGCATCAACATCATCGAAGACGAAGACGCCGAGGAAGAAGACGCCAAGGGCGGTACTGATGTTGCGACCACGGACAACAACCGTGATGTGACGCTGTCGGCCTCGACCTCGGAAAAGCTGGACCGCACGGATGACCCTGTGCGCATGTACCTGCGTGAAATGGGTTCAGTCGAGCTGCTGAGCCGCGAGGGCGAGATCGCCATCGCCAAGCGCATCGAGGCTGGCCGCAACACGATGATCGCCGGGCTGTGTGAAAGCCCGCTGACGTTCCAAGCGATTACGATCTGGCGCGATGAACTTTTGTCCGAAGACATTCTGCTGCGTGACGTGATCGACCTTGAGGCGACATTCGGCACCCAGATGGGCGAAGAAGAGACCACGCCAGTTGTGCCAGTTGTCCCCGGTGCTGAGGTCAAAACCTCGGAGGAGACCAGCGAAGTCGATGCCGACGGCAACCCGATTGCCAATGACGATGACGACGACGAGGATGAACAGGCCAACATGTCGCTGGCCGCGATGGAAGCCGCGCTTAAGCCTCAGGTGCTTGAAGCGTTGGACATCATTGCCAATGACTATGTTCGGCTTAGCGAAATTCAGGACAGCCGTATTTCTGCAACGTTGAACGAA
>JAPKCR010000284.1 GCA_026421135.1 Sulfitobacter sp.
GTTCCAGCCGATCCCCAACAGGATCAACGCGATATAGAAATTACCTAGATCAACACCTTGCAGGGCAACAACCCCCGCAACCGCCAAGATCGCAATGCCAAGGCCGAGGATCTTTTCGACCCCGAAACGCGCGATCAGATGGCCGGTAAAGAACGACGGCGCGTACATGGCCAAAACGTGACCTGTCACAACATGGGACGCATCCACAATGTCATAGCCACAGCCCACAACCGCCAGGGGGGTCGACGTCATAACCAGGTTCATCAATGCATAGGAGACCATTCCGCAGATCACCGCGACCGCAATGCGCGGCGTCTTGAGCAGTTCCATCCGTGAGCGGCCTTTGGGCGCGTCAACGGCGGGAATTGGCGGTTTTGGAATTCGCAAAAAGGCGAAAAGGATCATACCGAACGCATTCAACGCAATAGCCGCGATATAGACCGGAAAGAACCGCATGACGGTCGCGTCCCCATTTGAGCCGGTCAACAGGCCCACCAGTTGCGGCCCGATAATGGCCGAGATTAGCCCGCCCGCCATCACATAAGAAATTGCCTTGGGCCGGAATTCGTCCGACGCGGTATCGGTCGCGGCAAACCGGAAAAACCCTTGCGAGGACATATAGATGCCCATCAGGTAGCTGCCCAGAAGGAACACCGCAAAGTTTTGGATTGTAAGGGCATAGGCGCAGATCGCTGCCCCCGCCATGCCGCCGAACGCGCCAATGACGAAACCCGCGCGCCGCCCGAATTTCTGCATCACACCAGACAGCCAAGGGGCGGTTGTCATAGACCCGAAAACAATCATCGAAATCGGCAAGGTTGCAAGGCAAACGTTGGGCGACAATTGTTGCCCCGCCAAACCGCCAATTACAAAGTACATGGGCATCTGGCTGCCCAGAAATGCCTGCGCGGTGACCAGAACGGCCACGTTGCGCTTGGCGCGGGAGTCATCAATCATTGTCATGGCAACGGCGTAAACGCAGGTTTTGGCATGGGCAACCCCCTTGTGTCTGATCGCTGGCTGGGCGACGATTGCGCGATGGAACCGACCTCTCATATATTGTTGATCGCGGGCAGCGCCGAGGCGCATGATATCGCGGCTGAGATAGCGCAAACATCGCAACGAATGCAGGCGATCCTGCGGGCACCCGAGCGCAGTTTCGGTCCCTTGGCCGTGCCCTCGCAGATTTGGCAGCCTGCGTCAGTGGACGAGATGAAGTTATTTCTGATCCGGCACGGGATTACCGCGATTTGCGACGCGGGGCACGGGTTTGATTCCGATGTGTCTAATTTTGCATCAACGGCCGCCGCCGGTCTGGGCCTTGCCTATTGCCGGGTATTGCGTCCGGTCTGGTCTGTTGATCCTCCCGCCATACGGGCCGCATCGGTTCATGCGGCGGCTGGTCTGATCTTGCCCGGCGCACGGGTTTTTGCGGCGACGGGCAGGGGCACGCTGTCACAATATGAACCATTCATCGGCGAAAAACTGTATCTGCGGCAAAACAGCCCGAACGCGCGCACCGTCCTGCCAGGTTTTGTTGAACCGGTTTTCGGTACGCCGCCCTATACCTGCGAGCAGGAAATGACTTTATTTAAGGAATTGGCCATCGACACCATGATTTGCAGAAACGTAGGGGGTGGGCCAAGCCGACCCAAGTTGGACGCGGCGCTTGAGATGGGTCTGCGGACGATCGTCATCGCCCGGCCAACTCCGCCGCCCGATGCGTGCTTGCTGGAAACAGCACGGGAGGCAGTGAATTGGCTGGGCACGTTATGACAATCGGGCGCATCATTACCTGCGACGCGGATGTGGCAGAAGGGGCCGCCTGGTTGGCTTCCACCAGCCCGCATTTTGCCAATGCATTGCAGGCTACAGGCTCCTTGCCCCTGCGGCTGCGCGCTGATGGATTTGACGCGCTTATCGGGGCAATCATCAGCCAGCAGGTATCAGTGGCCTCGGCCAATGCCATGCGCGCCAAGATGGATACGCAGGGCCTGACGCACGAGGCCGCAATCCTTGCCGCTGGCGAAGATGGCTTGCGTGCGGCGGGACTGAGCCGCCAAAAGATTCGCTATGCTTTAGCCTTGGCGCAAGCAGGCATCGACTATGCCGCTCTGCGCGATGCTCCCGATGATGATGTGATCAGAACGCTAACCGCGGTTCCCGGTGTCGGCAGTTGGACCGCGCAAATCTATGCAATGTTCTCGCTGGGCCGCGCCGATGTCTTCGCCGAGGGCGATCTAGCCTTGCAAGAGGCAGCAAAAGTGCTTTTTGATCTGCCCGAGCGGCCAAAGCCGAAACAACTGGCGATGATGGCCGAGGACTGGTCGCCGTGGCGGTCGGTTGCAGCCCGCGCGTTGTTTTCGTACTACCGCGTTGTAAAGCAAAGAGAAGGGATCACATGACACGCGTCTTAAGAGCAGAACGCCGCGAACCGGTATCGGGGGAAACGCGGTCAGCTGTGGTGTTCCTGCATGGCTACGGGGCCAATGGTGCTGACTTGTTGGGGCTGGCCGATCCTTTGGGCGAACACCTGCCCGACACGCTGTTTATCGCCCCAGACGCGCCCGAGGCTTGCGCCGGTGCCCCGATGGGGTTCCAGTGGTTTCCAATCCCATGGATCGATAATTCATCCGAGGAAGAATCCGAACGCGGCATGATGCAAGCGGTGCAAGACCTCAATTCATTCCTAGACGCGCTAATGGTGGACGAAGATTTGCTGCCCGAACAGGTAGTTTTGTTTGGTTTTAGCCAAGGCACAATGATGGCACTGCATGTGGCACCGCGCCGCGAAGATGCAGTCGCGGGGATCGTCGCGTTTTCGGGTCGTTTACTGTCCCCCGAAGGTCTCAAGGACGAGGTTGTCGTGCGCCCGCCGGTTTTGTTGGTTCATGGGGATGCAGATGATGTGGTACCGCCGCAATCGCTGCCCGAAGCTGCCCAAGCCTTGCAAGACGCAGGTTGGACCGATGTGTACGCCCATATCATGAAGGGAACCGCCCATGGGATTGCCCCTGACGGTCTAAGCGTGGCGCTGGCCTTCATGCGCGACAAACTGGGGCTTTAACCGCCCCCAATGGCGACGTGTCCGTATATTGGCCACGTCGCCCATTGGTTGAAGTGTGCTATTCCGCATCAACGCCTTAGCCCAGCGGCTCGACCAAAAGCATTGCCGCACTGACTGCGCAACAATCCGCCGTACAGTCTGGGTTGAGTAATGGTCCGCGTTCACTTGCGCCCCTCTGGCAATCACATCCGCATGCCAGTCCAATGCCATATACACCTTCGCCATCAACATCTTAGTTTTTGACGCTCGTACCTCGCATTGGGGCAGCCCTTTAAATGCCTGTTATTGGGGCGTCATTTCCTGTCTGCGACATCTTGTGTCCTTTTGCGACTTGTCAGGCGCAAAAGCCGAGATATAGTTTCAGCCATCGGCGGGGTTGTTCTCGCCGGACCGGACGCGGAACGGCAAAGGGTTTCAGTTTTATGGACGGCGATTTCAGAACAGAATTCACACGCAGCCCTGCAGGGTTGAAACATAGACCGGCCTTAGTGCTGAATGCGGACTACAGACCTTTGTCTTATTATCCGCTTTCACTGTGGTCTTGGCAGGATGCGATCAAGGCGAAATGGCTCGACCGGGTCGATATCGTTGCCGAATACGAAGACTACGTGCACAGCCCGTCGATGGAAATACGCATCCCGTCTGTTGTCGTCCTAAAAGACTATGTAAAACCTCAAAAGCGCGTGGCTTTCACGCGCTTTAATTTATTTCTGAGGGATGAATTTTGCTGCCAATACTGTGGGGCGCGGGGCGATCTTACGTTTGACCATGTTGTGCCACGGGCGTCGGGCGGGGTAACCAGCTGGCAGAACGTCGTGGCCGCCTGCAGCCCATGCAACCTGAAAAAAGGGTCCAAGGCCCTGCATCAGACCGGATTTCATTTGCGCAAACCGCCCCGTCAGCCGGGTGCCGAAGAACTGCGCAATATGGGCCGCAAGTTTCCGCCAAACCACCTGCACGATAGCTGGATGGATTTCCTTTATTGGGATGCAGAACTTCAGGCGTGATTGGGTTGGTCATCAAGCGCCGTATTGCGAAGCTGAGTTGGCAAGAAAATCATTCGCGCTCTAAAAATACGCATCAGATGGACTGGCCCTGAATTAACACGGTCATTGCCTTTGCCCCTCCGACTACGGTTATTGCCTAGATTAAGATTTAGCGGTCACGGTGGGCGTTTGAGGTGACTTTGGTACAGCCAGAGATTGCTTTTCCAGCATTTTGGTAAAGGTTGATCGAATATGCAAATTTGGATGCTCGTATTGTTGATTTGTGGGTGCCACTTGCTTTTTACCTATTCGCGCGCACGATTAACGTGCGAATTGAGACGCGGATCGAGATAGAGGCG
>JAPKCR010000285.1 GCA_026421135.1 Sulfitobacter sp.
TGTCATCACCTGCGGCTTCGCGTACCTACAACGTCTTGCTCAGCGAAGGTCGGCGCGTGGCGCTGGCGATGATACCGATCTGATATGACATTGCGGGTTCACGAGCTAGCCGTCGCGCGCGGCGGTGTCCCTGTGCTTAGCGGGGTGTCGTTTGAGATTTCGCCCGGTACCGCACTGATCCTGCGCGGCCCTAACGGCGCGGGCAAGACGACACTGCTGCGCACGATCGCCGGGCTGCAACCGCCGCTATCCGGGCAGTTGGACTGGGCAGAAGAAACAATTGCGTATGCCGGTCACGCCGATGGCCTAAAGGCGATGCTAAGCGTGACCGAAAACCTGACCTTTTGGGCGCATGTCTTTGGCAATAGCGATATCGAACCCGCGCTGGCCACCTATCAGCTTGACCCGTTGCGCGACCGGCTAGCAGGCACGCTGTCAGCCGGACAAAAGCGGCGGTTGGGGTTGGCACGGTTGATGGTTACGGGGCGACCCATCTGGGTGCTGGATGAACCCACCGTGTCACTGGACGCGAACGCTGTTGCGATGTTTGCATCTGCTATCACGGCGCATTTGGGGGCTGGGGGGATGGCGCTGATTGCCACTCATATCGACCTTGGTCTGAATGCCGACACGTTTGATGTCACCCCGTACCGCGCCACGTTTGATATGCGCAGCGGTGCCAGCGACGAGGCATTTTTGTGATTGCGTTGCTGCACCGCGATCTGTTGCTTGCCTTTCGTGCCGGCGGTGGCTTTGGCCTCGGGCTTGCGTTCTTTTTGATTGTCACGGTCTTGGTACCATTCAGCGTCGGCCCGCAGTCTGAATTACTGTCGACCATTGCGCCGGGGGTGCTTTGGCTGGGGGCCTTGCTGGCCTGCCTGCTGTCGCTTGACCGTTTGCTTGCACTAGATTTTGAAGATGGCACACTGGACCTGCTGGCCACCGCCCCCCTGCCGCTTGAGGCCGCCCTCAGCATCAAAGCCTTGTCACATTGGCTAACCACCGGCTTACCTCTGGTCCTGGCCGCACCGGTCTTGGGGTTGATGCTGAACCTAGCCCCTGACGGGTATCTTTGGCTGATAGCATCGCTTGCCCTTGGCACACCAGCGCTGTCCGTGATCGGCACATTTGGCGCGGCGCTGACCGTGGGGATCAAACGCGGCGGGCTGTTGATGTCACTGCTGGTTTTGCCACTTTATGTACCCACGTTGATATTCGGGGCCGAAGCTGCCCGTCGCGGGGCTATGGGTTTGGATGGCACAACCCCGCTGTTAATGCTTGCGGGCATCACGCTGGGGACAATTGCGCTGATGCCGTTTGCCTCGGCTTCGGTGTTGCGGATGACATTACGGTGAGCATGACCACCCCTGAGGCGTTTTGCCCATTGAGTGCATCCTAGCGGAAGGGTAAATACCAAACATGTCTTTATGGGAATACGCCAATCCGGTGAAATTTTTGGGCCTTTCAGCCCGCGTGCAACCCTTTGTCTGGGCTGCTGCTGCGATCTGCGTGGTCGTCGGCTTGACTTGGGGTTTCTTTGCAACGCCGGATGATTTCCGGCAGGGCTCAACTGTCAAGATCATATACCTTCACGTTCCTGCAGCGCTCATGGCGATCAATGCGTGGTTCATGATGTTGGTGGCCTCGTTGATCTGGCTGATCCGCCGCCACCATGTCAGTGCCTTAGCTGCCAAGGCGGCTGCCCCGGTGGGCATCGTCATGACGCTTGTTGCGTTGGTTACTGGTGCCATTTGGGGGCAACCGATGTGGGGCACCTGGTGGGCGTGGGACCCGCGCCTGACATCGTTTTTGATCCTGTTTCTGTTCTACCTTGGCTACATCGCCCTGTGGGAGGCTGTTGAAGATCCGGATACGGCGGCTGACCTGACCTCTGTGCTGTGCTTGGTGGGGTCTGTCTTTGCCGTCCTGTCGCGCTATGCGGTCAAGTTCTGGAACCAGGGGCTGCATCAGGGCACATCTGTGCCCGTCGCAACGGGTGGGCGGACGGTGTCAGACGTGTTCTTTTATCCGCTTGTGATCAGTATGGTCGGCTTTGGCCTGTTATTTCTAGCGTTGGTTCTGTACCGCACGGGAACTGAAATCCGCCTGCGCCGTGCCCGCGCACTGCTTGCGCGCAGCAAGAAAGATGTATGATGCCTGATCTTGGAAAATACGCCGCCGAGGTGCTTGCCGCTTATGGTGCCTCTTTGGCGCTGATTGGGGGGCTGATCCTGCTTTCTTTGCGCAAAGGTCGCCGCGCGCGGGCCGAGCTGGCACGGATCGAGGCGCAAAAAGATGTCTAAAATCTCTCCTTTGATGATTGCCCCACCGTTGATCTTTGCGGCGTTTGTTGCACTTGCGGCCTTTGGCATGTTCCGGCCTGACCCCGAGGGATTGCCTTCGACGTTGGTCGGTCAGATGGCACCCGCGCTGCCTGAAGCGGCACTAGATGGTTTTGCAGTTCCCACTGCGAACGCCCTTACAAGTGGTGAGGTGACATTGGTCAACTTCTGGGCCAGCTGGTGCCCACCATGCCGCGCAGAGCATCCGACCCTGTTGCAAATGCAAGCAGACGGGATCGCCATTGTCGGTGTGAACTTTAAGGACACGGCAGGGGCGGCGCGGAGCTATCTGACAGATGACGGCAACCCGTTTCAGGGCGTCGCGTTTGACCCGCAAGGTCGTACGGCAATTGACTGGGGTGTAACTGCCCCGCCCGAAACCTTTATCATCGACGGCGACGGCACTGTTTTGTTCCGCTTTGCTGGCCCCTTGGTTGGAAGCGACTATGAGCAGCGTTTCATGCCCGCACTTGCGGATGCTTTGGCAGAGTAGTCCATAATTCCAAATGGATTTCGCCCTGGGCGAGAATGTTAAAGAACCAGAGAAGCCGCGCCAGTAGAGGCAGTTGCGGTCTGCAGCTTCCGGGGACCGGGCCTTGTGCAGCGTATGACGGGCTGCTTAAATTCCATGCCAAAGTTGAGCCTTTTCATAGGGATGTCACGCCTGTTAGAAACTGATCTAACAGGCGTGCCGGGTTAGCGTGGGTCAAGGATCAGATGCGGTTGGCCATCCGAGGTCTTGCGTGGTGAAACCCCATCGGCCCCGACCACGGCATTAACCTGCCTCCGCATGTTGCTGAACAAAGAAGACGTAACCACATCAACCGCTTCATCAAAGCGGAGGGTCAAGGACCACATGCCTGTGCCTGAAAGGTTGGCCGCTTTCACAGCGCCTTTGAACGGTTGGCTGAGGTAGCGGCCCGAAACACGGTCGCCGGGGGTCCAGCCTTGGGTAGGGGTGCTGGCCTGTGCACTTAGTGTGTTCCAATCGCGTGCGCCCCATTGATGGGCGACCATTTCCAAGGTGGCAGCATGGGAAACGGCATTGCCTTGGGATGCGAGATCGGCACGCAGTCGTTTGGCCTGAGACTTCAGGACATCGGTCGAGGGGATCGGGGTTGTCATTATAACACTCCTGCTCTCGCAAAAGTCGAAGGGGGTCCGCGTTGCCCATCAATCGGCGAGATTGAAGGTGTTTTGTTTTTCAAGGGCTTCACCGGAATGCGGACGGCAGGGGCCTTGCCCTGATCCCCATATGGCGCGTTGACGCCTAAGATTCAAGGGACTTGATAGTGGCTGGATCCAAATGCGTTCTTTGAGGACTTAGGCGATTTGGAATGTATGGGGGGTGCGCACCGATCGGGGCGCACCCTTTGGTTCTGGATTAGCCGTCGATGCGCGCACCCATAATTGCGATGGCTTTTTGGTAGACGCCAGCGGCGTTCCACTGCTTGATTACGTTAAAGTTTCCCTGACCTTCCTGATAGCCGACACCGGGCTGCCAGCCTTTTTGGCGCAGGAAGTTTGCAGTCGAAGCAAGGGCATCTGCCTGATTGTAGAAATCAACCCGGCCGTCGCCGTTTGCATCAACGCCGTAACGCAGCGCATTGCCTGGCAGGAATTGCGTGTGGCCAAGTTCGCCGTGCTTTGCGCCTTTGGTTGATCCAGTAATCGCGCCCATGTCGACCAATTTTAACGCGCCGATTGCGTGGGGTTCAAAGAAATCGGAACGGCGGCAGTCATAGGTCAATGTAGTGATCGCCGAGACAACTGAACTGTCGCCCATGAAACCGCCAAAGCCCGTCTCCATACCATGGATGGCTATAACCACACCCGCCGGCACGCCAAAGCGGGATTCAAGCGAGCTATAAAAAGCGGCATCGCGGGCTTTGCGTTTTCGGCCCTGAGCGACAATCGTATCAGCGCCACGCACCTGCATGAACTTGTTTAATGTGTATTTGAACGACTTTTGGTTGCGGTCTGCTGAAATGGTTCCGGATGCATATTGCGCATTTGCCAAAGCGTCCAAACCGCGTTGGCCAACGCCGGCGGCAGCGGCCTC
>JAPKCR010000286.1 GCA_026421135.1 Sulfitobacter sp.
TGTAACCTGGCGTCGATGAACTTGCTGACCTTCCTCAAGGACGGCGAATTCCAAGTCGAAGACTACATGCACGCCTCGCGCCTGTGGACTGTAACGCTGGAAATCTCTGTGATGATGGCACAGTTCCCATCAAAGGAGATTGCGCAGCGGTCCTACGATTTCCGGACGCTGGGTCTGGGATATGCGAACATTGGCGGATTGCTGATGAACATGGGCTTTTCCTATGATAGCGACGAAGGCCGCGCGCTGTGCGGTGCCTTGACCGCGATCATGACCGGTGTTTCCTACGCCACATCTGCTGAAATGGCGGGCGAACTGGGTGCCTTCCCGGGCTACAAGAAAAACGCCGACCACATGCTGCGTGTCATCCGTAACCACCGCAATGCATCTATTGGCAATGCCGACGGGTACGAAGCGTTGGCGGTAAAGCCGGTGCCATTGGACCACGCGAACTGCCCCCAGCAGAACCTTTTGGCTGTCGCGACATCGACATGGGACGAAGCGCTGCGCCTTGGCGAACAGCATGGTTATCGCAACGCCCAAGTGTCTGTAATTGCGCCCACAGGCACCATCGGTCTGGTCATGGATTGTGACACCACAGGGATCGAGCCTGACTTTGCACTAGTGAAGTTCAAGAAACTTGCCGGTGGCGGGTATTTCAAGATCATCAACCAATCCGTGCCAGCGGCCTTGGAAAAGCAGGGCTATGGCTCGGCCGAGATCGAAGAAATCGTCGCCTATGCCGTCGGTCATGGCAGCATCGGGAATGCGCCGGGTATCAACCACACCACGTTGGTCGGTCACGGTTTTGGTGCTAATGAACTGGCCAAGGTCGACGCCGCACTGGCGCAAGCTTTTGATATCCGTTTTGTGTTCAACCAGTGGACACTGGGCGAAGAATTCTGCACCCAAGTTCTTGGTATTCCAGCGGAAAAGCTGAACGACCCAACTTTTGATCTGCTCAAGTCCTTGGGCTTTTCGAAAAAAGACGTCGACGCAGCCAACGACCATGTCTGCGGGACCATGACGCTGGAAGGTGCACCGCACCTGAAAGAAGAGCATTACAGCATCTTCGATTGCGCCAATCCCTGCGGTAAAAAGGGCAAGCGTTACCTGTCGGTCAACAGCCACATCTACATGATGGCAGCCGCACAGTCGTTCATCTCGGGTGCGATCTCCAAGACAATCAACATGCCGAATGACGCGACAATCGAAGACTGCCAGAAGGCATACGAGCTGTCCTGGTCCTTGGGTGTGAAAGCAAACGCTTTGTACCGCGACGGCTCGAAACTGTCCCAGCCCTTGGCATCGGCACTGGTTGAAGACGACGACGAAGCAGCAGAAACGCTGGAATCCGGCAACATCCACGAAAAAGCCGTGGTTTTGGCCGAAAAGATTGTTGAAAAAGTCATCGTCAAAGAGATCATCAAATCGCACCGCGAAAAGATGCCTCAGCGTCGCAAGGGCTATACCCAAAAGGCCATCGTTGGCGGGCACAAGGTTTACCTGCGCACCGGCGAATACGAAGAAGGCAAGCTGGGCGAAATCTTCATCGACATGCACAAAGAAGGTGCTGGCTTCCGTGCGATGATGAACAACTTTGCCATCGCTGTATCGGTGGGTCTGCAATACGGCGTGCCGCTCGAAGAATTCGTCGATGCCTTCACCTTTACCAAGTTTGAACCCGCCGGCATGGTTCAGGGCAACGACAGCATCAAAAATGCAACGTCAATCCTTGACTATATCTTCCGCGAACTAGCTGTGTCCTATCTGGACCGTACCGATCTGGCGCATGTGAAGCCCGAAGGGGCCACATTCGACACCATCGGTCGCGGCGAAGAAGAAGGCGTGCGCAACGTGTCTGAAATTTCCGAGAGCGCCGCGACGCGGTCCTTGGAAGTGCTGAAACAGATCAGTTCAACAGGGTACCTGCGCAACCGCATGCCGCAAGAATTGGTCTTGATGCAAGGCGGGCAGAGCATTGGGGACGTTGCAGTCTTGGATGCCGGGACAGCAGCGATTGCGCAATCGGTGACAGCGTCAATGTCATCGACCACGGCAGTTTCCAGCGGTGCAGTCGGGATTGACGCCCGCGTTAAGGCGAAAATGCAGGGCTATGAAGGCGAAGCTTGCGGCGAATGTGGCAACTACACGTTGGTCCGCAACGGCACCTGCATGAAATGTAACACCTGCGGCGGCACGTCTGGGTGTAGTTAAGATAGGGCGTAGGTCGAAAAATTTGCTTTATCAGATCGGAGCAAAGCGTTTTCGACCTACATGCCACAACGAAATTGAATCCGGGGCAGGTGCGCTTGCCCCAGACGCTGACCAAGCCACAGGCAAAAAATAAAAACGAGCGGTAAACTAATGAGCATGGTCAAGTGAACACTGGGGTACCTTAGCGGTACCCCTTTTTCTTTGGCACGCGCCAAGGACTACTATTGTCGGCGGCTTGAATTACGTTGCCAGAAAAAGACAAAACACGGTTGCTCTTGCTGCTGACAAGACAACATCATCTTCTGAGAGATTGGACGGATCTCCCCCGAAATGCCTTCGCGAGGACAACCGCTCTGAGATGACAGAAGCTACGGCGATCAGGACATCCGGTGGTTACATTGAAGGAATTGGGTCTGCTCGGCTGTAGTTGCTCCAATGGCCGCTATTTCGAACCAGCACGTCCAAGAGATTGCTTTTGCGGTTTTTTCAATCGAACGGAAATACTTGAATATCCCTTCTAGCAGCTCGCATCTGACCGCCATATCAAAAGCGGAGTAACTTACCACCGTCACTCCGCTTCAAAATGTCAGACGGATTTCGGCAATGCTACGACCGCGATCATTTCGACCCGCATTCCCGCGCGGGCCAAGGGGACGCCGCCGGTCGCGCGAGCTGGTGGGGCATCACGGTCGACCCACTCATCCCAGACGGCATTCATGCCCTGGAAATCTGCCATGTCGGCAAGCCAGACTTGAATAGACGCAATGTCGGATTTGTCAGCACCCAACTCTTTGACGACAGCGTCCAGCTTGGTCAGAACCTGCCTTGTCTGTTCGGTTATGTCAGCCCCGAGATCATCTGGGACCTGTCCGGCAAGAAATGCGATGTCACCGATGCAAACAGCTTGGCTCATGCGGGGGCCGGGGTTTAGGCGTTTTAGGGTCATAGTAGTTTCCTTTTTTAATCGTTGTCGTTTGTTGTTGATCCGGCACCCGCGCGGGAGCTTTCGGATGATGGAACTGTTGTGCGCATCGCCAATGTATTGAGTGCTGCGATGGTCATTGCCGAGATATTGGGAGGCTTGCCGCCTATCGCAGCCTCTGGCTTGCCGGCCCGTGCGGTCAGCGTGATGGGCACCTGTCGCCCACCTAGCGCCGCAATGGCATGTATGAATGCGTTAAGACCACCTTCGAGACTTGCTGTTCCACCTGGCCACTCGATGTCAAACAGGATGTCGTTTGATGCAGCAAGCACTGCGAGGAACGGGATCAGGAGAACGGGGTGATCGACCTTGCCGATTTTCAATGACGACCCGATCTTGATCCCCTCGGGAAGCCCTGCGTAATCACAAAGCGTCGCCCCCAAAGCGATTGGACAAAGCGCGCGGCCTGACGGGGCCTGCCACTCACCCAATGTCACCGTCGGGCACAGATCGCCCCAAGCTAGGCCCTGCGCCCGATCAAGATGGGCATAAAGATGGCTTGGCCCGTCGAAACCATGGTGAACAAGCCATGCCGCAGCGAACCCCGCCTCTTCGGCTAGCCCCCAACTCATTCCGGCACCGCGTGCGGCCTTCATGCAAAGGGATGCGACTTCGTTGCACGACAGGGCCGCGGACTGGCCGTCTTCGATGTAGGGCGTGGAATCTCCGCGCGTCTGGTCATGTGGTTCGATCATCATTGCATACCATCTTGTTCAATTTCGTCAGGGAAGGGTGCGCCCTGAAACAAATTGATCCGGACCCAGCGGTCTGATCTTGGATCAAACTGTGTCGCGCCAAAGAAGGACAACTTGCAGCGTAGTAGGTCGATGGGCAACATCGCTGCGGCAATCAGGTTGTCCTGAACCTCTGCAAAGGGATGGTTCTGTGCGATTTGAACCCGTCTGATCATAAACCGATGTTCGGGGTGCGCTAGCAGGACTGCGGCGACAGGCTCATCACCGTCGCGGTCCTCGAGGGTTTCTGCCAACTCGGCTGCAAGGCGGGCGATGCACAGTGGCTGTTCGAGTGTTGCCCCGTCTTCAGTCGCTCGTTCTCCCAATCGCGGCTCAAGCTTTTCTTCCGAAACGTACCAAAAGCGCGCAATGTTTTCAGGGCTCGTAAAGTCGATCGAGAGCGCCCAACTGTAATTTTGCTTCAGGACTGAACGCAATTCACGGACACTCATCGCGCC
>JAPKCR010000287.1 GCA_026421135.1 Sulfitobacter sp.
CAGCGGCCTGTTCCTGTGCTTGCTGCGCCGCGATTTCATCTGCGACAGCCGCGTCGTCATTGCTGTCTTGAAGATCGTCGGCTGCTTCTGCTGCTGCCGCACCGTCAAACAGGATGCGTTCTTCTAGAGGATAGAAATCATCTTCAGTTGAAGTCGGGCCTTGGGGTGAATCTTGAGCACCGCTACCGATGCGAACCAATTTGTTCATTCGAGCCAAACTCCCCGCACCAATTCCAACAATCTGTTATCAGCAACATTTCGATCGGCGCGGATCGAATTTGATACCTAGCGGGGATGAATCTCAACACACCACTCATAACAACACGCACAACCTTGACCGGCTGCTAGCCCTACCTCGCGATCCGCACAAACACATCAATCACAAAACAAACGTGATCTTGCGTACCTCATGACCCCAACCAATTCTAGTGCAGAAATCGCATAATTGCACCTTATATAGCGTGTTGCGACCACAGGTAATGGGGAATATTTCAGCCTGCGACACCGTTGCTCAAGTGACACTATGAGCGAAAAAGGAAACGCAAAAGCGGCGTTCGCGGCCGCTTTGAGAGAGCTTCTAAACGCCCGATATCAAACGGTCTGTCGGCTGTTTCGTCATTTAGATATCCCGGATCAAGGCGGCCGATCAGAAACCGCTCTCGCGAATGAGAACCCTGGCAATGCGCCGCCAAACCTCTCGCGCCAACGATTCGGGTTGGCTTTTCATTGCAACCTTACCGCGAATCGCAACGACGAATTGCGCAGGTGTTTTCAGAGACGCGGCCGCGACTTTTGCATTCAAGGGATACCATACACCTTTTGGGACAGGGCGATCATGATCCTGTGAGATAACCACGATCGCGCCCCCATTGGTGCTGGCAAAATATCCGTCCGGCAACCTGTCGATCGAATAGTCAGAGATTACAATCTTGGACAAACGGGCAAGGGGCAGCGAAATGTCATCAGCAACAAAGCGGGCCTGCTTGGTTTCGTCCAAGCGCTCAAGATCCGCCTCGTTGATCAGCCCCCGAACCACAAAATCCCCGGGGGCAATGATCCGGCCCAACAGCGTTTTTTGCTCGACCCACATACCTGCGTGCAGATCGACAGCCAACTCCTTGATCACGCCCGCCCCGACAGCGCGTACCACAAGTGATTTCTCACGGTCTCTGAGTGCCGACAGGTTTACTTGTTCCTCTTCTTGCAGACGCTCAAGCGTGACGCGCTCGCTGCGCTCAGCCGCATTCCCTGCCCCACTTAACAGCCGGTTCTCAAACATTTTCAACCGTGTGGCAGATTTTCCCAATTCGATCTGCAACTCGGGATCCGAAAATCGCAGCAATACATCGCCAGGGTTCACTTGCATGCCTTCGGAAACCAGTACTTCTTCCAAACGCGCTTTCGCTGGCGGAAAGACTAGGTACTGCTGTTCGTATTCCAAAACCGCCGGAACGCTGATCCGTGTGGACATCGGCCAGAACAGTGCCACAAGCAGCGCAACCAAAACCCCAAAGCTGATCCAACTGCGGCGTGACCTCCGAATTTCATTTCCCATGCCGTACCAAACTTTGAATTCCGCAAAGACAGGCTTGCCGATAAATGCAACCAGCGCGCCGATAAAAAACAAAACGCCAAGCGCCTTAAAAAGAAACGTATAGAGCAAAAGTGCGATGGAAAGAAAAAGGAAAAACCGGTAGATCCAAACCGCAACGGCATAGGAAACCATGAAGTGCGCCATGTTGTTGTTAAGCGTCTCGGGCACCGGTAAATCGACCTGAAACAAGGTGCGGCGCAGCGCCCATTTGCCCATCGCAAAAGCACGGGTTTGAAGATTTTGGATACCCAGAGAGTCGGCCAAAAGGTAATACCCATCAAAGCGCATCAAGGGATTTAGATTGACCAATAGCGAGAACACCCACCCGGTGGTCGCGGCAGCAAAAGCCGCGGTCCGAAATGCGCCATCTGGCAAAAAGCACCACAAAAGCGTCGCATAGACTGCCACGGTCATTTCGACCATCATTCCCGCCGCATCGATCATCACCTTGTCGCGCCGCTGTTTCAGCCGCCAACTGTCGCTTACATCGGTGTAAAGCAGCGGGAACATCGCCATGAAGGCCACCCCCATAACAGGCACTCGAAGCCCTCGGCTGACAGCTTGATACGCATGGCCAAGCTCGTGCAACGTCTTTAAAATCGCAATCGCAATTACATAAGTCATCAGCCCGCCTGGGGAAAACGCCAAACGCGCGCTCACCAGCAGATCGGCATATTGTCGGCTGACAAGATACAACGCCAGTATCAAGACCGCCGCAGTTATCCAAACGAAGCTACGGGTCATCAACGGGCGCACAAGCGGCAACGTTGTTTCGAGAAAGCGCTGTGGACGCATCAGCGGGATACGAAAAAACACCACCTTCTGGAAGCTGCGCAAAGGCGTTTTGGTTGCCAGCCGCTTTTCCAGACCATAAAGGCTGGCCGCAGAGCCAGCGGTGCCCTGCGCAAGAAGACTGTTCTGCCGCAAGAAGGACATCAAGCGTTCCAGCTCGTCATCCCCCACCCTGATGGCGCATTCTTTCAGCAGGCGGTCACGCAAGGCCGTTATGTTGCCCACAGACCAGCGCGAAAGGATCTCGATCGTGCGCTGGCCGATCTGGAAAAATTTATGCCTTATCGGATCGTAAATCACCCATGTCGGCGCACCCCAGATCAGCGGTGCCCCGGGCGAGATCTGCAGATCTTCACGCAGTTCCGGCAACGAAGGGACCTGTGCGGCCAACGCAGCCATTGATCAGAACCCAAAGGCCTGCCGCAGCCAACTCAGCGGCCGTCGGAAGACGATAAAGTACAAGTTGTGATTTGCGCCAAAAACCTGTGCAGTGCCATACGCGCCGATGCGCAGGTCTTTCATTTGTTCAGGGCTTGCGCGGGCGACCAAAGTATATGCGAAACTGCCATCCTCATGTGCTGTGGCGCGATAGCTCGTCCTCACCAATTCTCCGGTGATTGGCGACAGAGGCCGGCTGTCGAGAAATACGCGTACCTTTGCGCCTTCGGTTAGCACGATACTATCGTTGATCGGCAAGCGGATGGTGAATTCCTTTTCAACCGGATTAACAATCTCCATGAGCCTTTCGCCCACGGCAACGGGAACTCCGGTCAGTTTTCGGGCATCCTCGAAAACCGCAATGCCTTGCGTTCCGGCCAAAATCTCAATGCGAGAGGATCGCTCTTGTGCCAGCTTAAGCTCGGCAATGGCAAGCTCCAGCTCGGCTTCTGCGATCTTGATCTCGCCCGCAGCTTCGCGACTGGCGAATGAAGCATTCTGTAGCTTTGTCAACTCTGCGCGAGCGACAATAGCTCGCTTATCAGCAATATTCAGCGCGTTCTTCAACTCAGTGCTAACATAGCGGGCCAGCACGCTGTCGGCAGAGACGACCGAATTGGGTGAGACCAGAACCTCTTCGATCACGCCGTCAAGCGGCGCAGCAACGGCCCAGCGTTGCTGGCCATTGACTTCGGCTGGGGCCAGCACCGTGAGCGGAGCGCGAATGAATCCCATTAGGATCAGCAGCAGCGCCAACACCTGGAGCATGGAGCGGGCGGGAAGCCAGCCCCGCCGCTCCACGGCCTTGCCTGCCAGCGCTTGCCAGCTATACGCATAAGCCCCGGCCAGACGTTCGGCGAGCGGGAGTTGATCTTCCCGCCATGGACGTTCGCGCAACACAATGATGCCAGCGAACACTCGACCATTTCGTGACGCCAAAGGAACCCAGATTCCGTTGCGGAATGTGTGTCCTTTGAGCGCTGGCGGTGTATCGTCACCCTCAAAATCAAAACAAACCGGTCCTGTTCCTGCGGGAAGTGAGGCGATGAAACTCGTCATCTGGCGGTTGATCGGCGCATTGCGGTCGAACCCTGCGACCGATGAGACGGCCTCCAGCTTCCAGCGTCGTCGAATCCGGAATACAAATGCCTGCCGAAAACCCAAAACGGCGCGGCTTTCATTGGCCAGATGATAGATCAACTCCCGTTCACTCTCAATGCGTCGTAGATCGGCTTCAAGCTGCAGAAGACGCAGCAATGCAGCCCGCTCATCTTTCGATGATTTCGGGCTTACCGACCGTACAGTTGGTGCCGTAGCACCGTCTGCGGGCTGAATTTTCGGAGTTGCGCTCACTGGCTGGCTTCGAATTTGACGCGCCCGGTCATTCCAGGCAAGACTCCGTTCGCGTTACCTTGGAACGCCGCCGAAAGCTTCACCGTCCGGCTGACGGGGTCGACGACCGGTGCGATGCTCGTGACGACGATATCAAAAGTGCTTACTGCTGCTTCGAGTTCCACCTGTCCGACCATTCCCGGCGCGATCCAGCGGAGCCACG
>JAPKCR010000288.1 GCA_026421135.1 Sulfitobacter sp.
GGTGATTGCCTTGCGGCGGGCCAGTATCTCGTCGCGTTCGCCTGCCAGCCATTGTGACAGATTTTGCATACCCCACAGGGCTGCGTGCTGACCAATCTGGCCGGGGCAGATGGCAACGGTGTCTAAAAACTTTTCAACCTCGGCCAGCCGCGACCGGGACGCGATAATTGCGCCCACGCGGTGGCCCGTAAGGCGGTAGGCTTTTGAAAAGGAATAAAGATGTATCAGCGTGTCATGCCAGTCCGGGTCTTGAAACACTGCATGTGGCGGACCTGACCGGCTGTCAAAATCTCGGTAGGTCTCATCCATGATAAGGGCGATGCCATGTGCGCGGGCCAGATCAAAAAACGCCTGAACCAGCTTGGCAGGGTATTCGACACCACCGGGGTTATTCGGCGTCACAATTGCAATGGCGCGGGTACGATCTGTGATCAACGCGGCTGCTTGTTCTGGGTCCGGTAACAAATCAGCGCCGGTCTTTAGGGCGACCGCGTTTACCCCCGACATATCAAGCCACATTTTATGGTTGAAATACCACGGGGTGGGCAGGATGACCTCGTCGCCTTCGCTGCACAAGGTCGCGATGGCCGCTGCGAATGCCTGATTGCAGCCTGATGTGATGGCAGCCTGCGTGGCATCTATCTGACCCGCATAATGGGCCGAGGTCTGCAACGCCAGTTCGGCCCGCAACTCTGGCAAGCCCAGCACCGGTCCGTAAAGATGGGCCTCATCGTTCGTCAACGCGACCTGCGCCATTGCTTCGCGCATTGCCTGCGGTGGCGGATCGACAGGAGCGGCCTGACTGACGTTGATCAAAGGACGATCTGCGGGGAACTGAACGCCTGCCAACCAGCGGCGTGCCTCCATCACGGGCGGGGCAAAGGTAGAAGCGGTGCGCGTCAACATCGGATGCAAGTTCCTGTGGTCAAGGGCGGATGCCTTCGACAAAGATGTATAAGACCCAGAGAAGTGGGGCGTGGTGCATGTCGCCTTCCAAATGGTCTGAAATCCTCGCCGAGGGCATAGAATATTTTTGATTAGTCTTTGCCGCGATAGGGTTCGACATATTGCAAGGCCATGTCCCATGGAAAGAAAATCCACGTATCCTGGCTGACTTCGGTGATAAATGTATCAACCTGCGGCCGGCCTTTGGGCTTTGCATAGACGGTGGCCAGATGGGCGTTGGGGTAAAGCCTGCGCACCACCTCAAGGGTTTTTCCGGAATCGACAAGATCGTCGATCACCAAGATCCCCGTGCCGTCGCCCATAAGTTCGGCATCCGGTGCCTTGAGGACGACCGCTTCGGATTGGTCCTGATGATCGTAGGACTTGATCGAGATCGTATCGACGGTGCGGATGTCGAGTTCGCGCGCAGCGATCATCGCAGGGGCCATGCCGCCACGGGTGATGGCGACAACCGCGCGCCACGCGCCATTATCTGGGCCCAACCCATCCAGCCGCCAAGCCAAGGCGCGGCTGTCGCGGTGAATTTGGTCCCAACTGATGTGAAACCCTTTTTCGTGGGGCAGGCGCGACGGGTCATTGCTCATACGATTATTCCTTCGTCATATCGGGCGCATCGACGGCCTTCATGCCGACTACATGATACCCTGCATCCACATGGAGGTTTTCGCCCGTGGTGCCGGATCCCAAATCGCTAAGCAGGAACAAGGCAGATTTGCCTACCTCGTCGATTGTAACATTGCGGCGCAATGGAGAGTTGTATTCGTTCCATTTCATGATGTAGCGGAAATCACCGATACCAGAGGCCGCGAGAGTTTTGATTGGGCCCGCGCTGATGGCGTTGACGCGGATCCCGTCTTTGCCAAGGTCTTCGGCAAGGTATTTGACCGATGCCTCGAGTGCGGCCTTGGCCACGCCCATTACATTATAATGCGGCATGACCTTTTCAGCACCGTAATAGGTGAGGGTCACGGCACTGCCGCCTTTGGACATCATCTTTTCCGCGCGTTGCATGACTGCGGTAAAGGAATAGACCGAAATATCCATCGACATCGCGAAATTGCCGCGGCTGGTATCGACATACCGGCCACGAAGTTCATTTTTGTCCGAAAAGCCAATGGCATGCACGACAAAGTCGATGCTATCCCAGCGTTCCTTGATACCGTCAAATAGGGCGTCGATCGATTCCTCCGACCCGACGTCGCAAGGCAGAACCATGTCGCTGCCCAACTGGGCGGCCAAAGGACCAACGCGTTTTTTCAGCGCTTCGCCCTGGTATGAGAAAGCCAGCTCTGCACCTGCGTCGGCTAGGGTGCGCGCGATACCCCAAGCAATCGACTTGTCATTCGCAAGTCCCATGATGAGCCCACGCTTGCCTGCCATCAGGTCATTTGCCATTCTAATTCCTTTGACTATCTCGTTAAGTTGACAACGGTTTATGCGATTGATTGTTTTTCAGCAAGGCTGCGCATTGCGTACGCACGCCAAGCAATCAATGCGTGAGTGAGGGGCGGTTTCCACGACTTTCCGTTGTTTGACTATGTCAAATGCAATAAATTTCTGGTATTGTGGTCATAGGGTGAAGGAGTGTGAGTTCAGTGGGTGAGATTGAAGTACGCAAAGGCAAGTTTGCCGGCGATAATCCATTTCATATCGCGCAACGCTGGATGGCCGAGGCAACAGAGGCCGAATTGAACGATCCCAACGCGATTGCGTTGTCCACGGTTGATGCGCAGGGAATGCCCAACGCGCGGATGGTTCTTTTGAAAGAAATCGAGGACGGGGCTTTCGTATTTTATACCAATTACACAAGTGCAAAGGCCAACGAGCTGGACCAAGCCGGGAAAGCCGCGTTTGTCATGCATTGGAAATCGCTGCGCCGCCAAGTGCGGGCCCGCGGGTTAATCACCAAAGAAAACGGCCCGAAGGCGGATGAATACTACAAATCACGATCGTTAAAGAGCCGTCTGGGTGCGTGGGCGTCCGACCAGTCAAGCCCGCTTAGCAGCCGCGCTGCTTTGGTGGCCGAAGTTGCCAAGGTCACGGTCAAACAAGGCACCAACCCAGAACGCCCTCCATTTTGGGGGGGCTATCGACTGGCTCCGTTAGAGATTGAATTTTGGTCAGATGGCGAATTTCGCCTGCATGACCGGTTTGCTTGGCGGCGCACAAATTTGTCTTCAGACTGGACTGTTACAAGATTAAACCCCTAATATCACAATAAGACCCTCCGATTATTTTATACGGCGGCCAAGATTTTATAATACCAAAGGTAATTTGTGTCAGATTTAGAAAACATCTCTCCCGTGATTTCGGGAACAGTTAAGTGGTTTGATCCTGCCAAAGGGTTCGGGTTCGTTGTATCCGATCTTGGCGGGGCAGATATTCTGCTGCATGTGAATGTGCTGCGGAACTATGGTCAAAGCTCGGTTGCGGATGGCGCGCGCGTAAAGCTAAGCGCCCATGAAACAGCCCGCGGGGTTCAAGCCACCCAAATTCATGCAATTCTTCCCCCCGAAACGACGCAGAACGTTACGTTGGACGAGATCATCGGGGTCGACCCAGCTGTGGTGGCATCAGCACCAATTGAACCGGCGCGCGTTAAATGGTTCGATAAATCCAAAGGGTTCGGCTTTGCCAATATTTTCGGCAAAAGCGACGATATCTTTTTACATATAGAAGTATTGCGTCAGTCAGGTCTGTCCGATTTACAACCGGGCGAAGCATTGGCATTGCGGGTTATCAACGGACAGCGCGGCAAGATGGCCGCTGAGGTACATGCATGGGAAACAGTCGTTCTGAAAAATACGGACGCCGAATAACAAAAATCCTTGGTGTACTTTTTGCCGTGAACGCCGGATTTGCGGGGCAAGCTTTTGCGGCGTGCTCAGAAAACGCGGTGACATTGCGCGGAGAGTGGGGCCAAGCGCGATTCTCAATTGAGATCGCTGACGATGATGCTGAGCGTGCCAAGGGGCTGATGTTTCGCAAATCGATGTCGAGCGGTGCAGGCATGTTGTTTGTCTACGACCGCCCTCAAGCGCTGAGCTTTTGGATGCGCAACACCCTAATTCCTTTGGATCTGTTGTTCGTTGATTCCCGCGGTGTCGTGCAACACATCCATGAAAATGCTGTGCCTTTGGATGAAACCGCGATCTACGGCGGGGAAGATCTGCTGTCGGTGTTAGAGATAAACGGCGGGTTGGCCCGGAGAATGGGCATTAATATAGGGTCCGAACTGCGCCATCCGGCCTTTGCCGGGCGCAACCCTGCTTGGCCCTGCTAATTCAGTCGATTTCTGTGAAGTTAGGGCTTTTCAATCAGATCACTTGAAGCTAAGTAGGCCGCAGTCGGGGCGTGGCGCAGCCTGGTAGCGCACCTGTTTTGGGTACAGGGGGTCGGAAG
>JAPKCR010000289.1 GCA_026421135.1 Sulfitobacter sp.
TAAAATCAAAGTATCTGCACAGTGCGGTTCGTTGGCTGCGCAAGCCGTGTTCATTCTTTGATCGGCATTCCGGCAAACGTATGCAATTTATGACGAAAGGCCCGATGCGGGGGGTCACACTGCTGAGTTGCACGATCCTGCCAGTGGGGTGGCCAGTGTTGGAATTTGTGCCCTTTGCATCGTCTTTTGGCGGCGGAACAGTGGCATTGTTCGCTTTCGGTTTGTTCACACGCGACGGGCTGTATGTGCTTTTGGGCTATCTCTCGATGATCACCGTCGCGGCGGTGTTTTATTTTCTGGTGTTCTGATCACCCCAGATAAGCGCGGAGTTCAGGCGGGGGATTATCCATCAACGCTTGTGCTGGTTCGGGGGCATGGGCAGTGCCGTTGGCAACAAATATGACCTCGTCCGCGATCTGCGCCACATCCTTGGGGTCGTGGGTGACCATGATCAGGGACGCGCCTGTCTCAGTGACGAGTTGTTGCACCAAATCCAGCATTTCAGTTCGCAAAGCAGGCCCAAGGGCTGCGAAAGGCTCGTCCAGCAAAACCAATGGCCGCGCCTGAACCAATACGCGCGCAAGTGCAGCGCGGCTTTGTTGCCCTCCTGACAGCGATCCCGGCTTTCGATCGGCCATATCTGCCAGACCAACCCGAAACAGGGCGCTTTCCACTTTCACCCTTTCGTCGGCTGTCAGGCGTAGATCGCCGCGCAGGCCAAGCCCGACATTTTGCGTGATGCTGAGGTGCGGAAACAGGTTGTTGTCTTGGAATAGCATCGTCATGGGCCGCGCGCCGGGGGCGGCGTCAGTGATGTCTTGTCCTTGCCACGTCAACTTGCCGGAGGTGATGGCTACAAATCCGCACAGCGCCCCAAGCAGCGTTGATTTGCCAGCGCCTGACGGGCCAATAACAGCATATTTCGTCTTTGGTTTAATCAATAGATCGGCCCGCAGTGAAAAATCGTCTTGGGTGATGACGGCTTGTTCAAGCTTCAGCATGCATACGCCCTGCCTTGTCGAATATCCAAAAGATGCCCAGTGACAGCGTCAAAAGGATCAACGCGGCACCGGCCGCGGCCTCCATCTGATAACTGCCCATAAGGCGGTACATCTGCAAGGGCAGTGTTGTGCGGTCTTGATCGGCAAACAGGGCGATCACGCCAAGATCCCCCATAGAAAGCGCCCCTGTAAGCCCCATAGCAAAGCCGATTTGCGGCCGTAATCGCGGCAACGCCACCCAACGCCAAAACGACCAGCCCTGCAAAGACAACGCCTGGGACAAACGTCCGTAAACCTGCACCGTGTCACGCAAGGGAGGCACCAAAATACGCAAGGCGAAAGGCAGGGCCATCAGGGCATTCACCAATGCCGTCACAGGCAAAGCAAGAGCAACAGGATCAGCGAAGGGATTGATCAAAATGAACCATCCCGTGCCAATCATAAGGGGTGACGCGGCTACACCGAAAAGTCCAACCGCCTCGACGCTTCCACGTTTCGCGGTGGCGATCCACCCCGCCATTGGCAGCGCAAGTATTAGCAGAACGGCGATGCTGACCAAGGCAACACCGATCGAGGTGACCGCTGCCTGCCAAACGCTAGCGGGTGTCAATAAAATGCCCGCAAGGCCTCGTGTAACGACGGCAGCCAAAGGCAAAAGCACAAACGCTGCGCCAACGATTATCGCAACGCTGTCGATCACCTGCTGAACGCCACCGTTTGCATCCCAACGCTGGCGGGGGCGATCTTGGCCGCCCCCCAAACTGACGCTTGGGATGATCCACAGGACCAGCAAGGCAGCGCTGCCCGCCAGCGCCAGCTGCACCACTGACAAAACAGCGGCCCGGCTTAGGTCGAAATCAAATCGGAATGCTTGATAGATTGCCAGTTCAATGGTCGTCGCGCGGGGGCCCCCGCCTAGGGTCAATGCCACAGCAAAGCTGGTCAAACATATCACAAAGATCAGCGCGGCTGTTCCTGGCACGATTTGGCGCAACATGGGCCATTCGATGCTTTGGAAAACTGCGCGTGGAGTCAGGTCAAGCTGGGCGGCCACGCGAAACCGTTCGGCAGGAATTGTCTGCCACGCTTGCAGCATCAACCGAGTGGCAAGTGGCAGGTTAAAGAACACATGCGCCAACACCACCCCGTGCAGCCCGTAGATAGATAGCGTTGGCAGGTTTAGGGCTGACAATGCCATGTTCAACCATCCGGCTCGCCCAAAAACAGTCAGCAAACCCAAAACCGCGACGATCACAGGCAAGATGAACGGCGCGCCCAGCAAGGTCACCAACAGACCACGCCCAATAAATCGCCTGCGGGCCAAGGCGCGGGCAATGGGAATGGCAAGCAAAGTCGAGACGACAGCCGAAATCACAGCTTGGACAGCAGTAAAGCGGATCGCCGACCAATCCGCCGGGCCAAGGCCGCTGCTGAACTCTGCACGCGTCAGGACTGCACCAAGTGCAGCAAAAATCAGCCCGACCACCAAAGCAGCCGCGCTGATCCCTGTTTTCGTGCTTATTGCGAAAGAGCGGAGAGCCATTCAGCCAGCGCCTCTTCACGAAGGGCAGGAATGTCTTCGTTCGGGATCAACAGTGCCTTTTCTGGGGTAGTCAACGAGTCAAATCCTTTTGGTAATCCACCCGCAGGAATCACGGCCGGGTACATCCAGTTGGTCGTGGGCAGCACCGATTGCGCTGCATCTGATACCATAAACTGCATAAACGCATCGGCCAATTCGGTCTGATCACTGCCCGCCAGTTTGCTGACAACTTCGATCTGCATGTAGTGGCCTTCATCGAACTGAGCGGCGGCTTTGCTTGCGTCTTCCTCGGCGATCAGGTGATAGGCGGGTGAGGTGGTATAGCTCAGGACCATGTCGGCCTCCCCCTCAAGGAACAGACCGTAGGCTTCGGACCAGCCCTTGGTCACGGTCACGACGTTATCGGCCAACCCTTCCCAGATTGCGGGGGCGTCATCACCATAGGCCGCCTTGACCCACATCAGCAGACCCAAGCCCGGGGTTGAAGACCGTGGATCTTGGATGACGATTTTCAGGTCGCTCTCTGCCAACGCCTTGAAATTCGCGGGCGGTGTCAGATCTGTACCGTGCACGAACGCGAAATAGCCCCAGTCGTAGGGCACAAAACTGTCGTCGGCCCACGCGATTGGCAGGTCGTAATCTGCGGTGACGGTTGTTGCGGCAAACAGTCCGGTTTTCTTGGCCGTCGCGATCAGGCTGGTATCCAACCCCACCACCACATCGGCGTCAGATCGCGCGCCCTCGAGCCGCAGACGGGCCAGCAAGGCCGCGCCATCGCCCATGCCGACGAACTTTAGATCACAGGCGCAGGTTTCTTCGAACGCCTTTTCGATCACCGGGCCTGGGCCCCAATCGGAAACAAAACTGTCATAGGTATAGACCACCAATTCAGGCGTGTCGGCCAGCGTTGTTACAGGCAGGGCCGATGTCGCAAGAAACGTAGTGGCAGCAAGTGTAAGATACTTCATGGCATCCTCCAAAATGCGGCGTCAGAAAGCGTTGGAGTGATGTCCAGACCTTCCCTCCGCCGGTGTTAACCGGTTCAGGTTCAACGGGTCCGTGCGATGCACATCTCAGCCATAGGCCCCCCGAGGTGCCTCATCGGTAGAATGGTTGCCAGCAGCTTGCAAGGCGAAATCCCTTGAGGCAGGTGGGCCACCCCGTTATGGATCACGGCCAAAGGAGCACCCGATATGTCGATCAACAGCTTTGGCCATCTTTTCCGCGTGACCACTTGGGGCGAAAGCCACGGGCCTGCCTTGGGTGCCACGGTTGACGGCTGCCCCCCCGGCGTGCCGATTGACGAAGCGATGATCCAGCAGTGGATGGACAAGCGTAAACCCGGCCAGAACAAATACACGACCCAGCGGCGCGAAGCCGATGAGGTCCGTATTCTGTCGGGCGTGTTCGAAGGGGTTAGCACCGGAACGCCGATCCAGTTGATGATCGAAAATACCGATCAGCGGTCAAAAGATTATGGCGATATCAAAGACAAGTTCCGCCCCGGCCATGCCGACATCACCTATTTTCAGAAATACGGCATCCGCGATTATCGCGGTGGCGGGCGGTCTTCGGCACGTGAAACTGCGTCGCGCGTGGCCGCCGGTGGCTTGGCGCGTGAAGCGATCAAGGCGATTGCGCCGAATGTTCAGATCACCGGCTATATGGTGCAGATGGGCCCCCATAAGATTGACCGCGATGCGTTCGATTGGGACCAGATCGAACAAAACCCGTTCTGGGTCCCTGATGCGAAAGCAGCGGGCGAATGGGCAGACTATCTGGATGGTCTGCGCAAATCTGGGTCGTCGGTCGGCGCGAT
>JAPKCR010000290.1 GCA_026421135.1 Sulfitobacter sp.
GGAAAGTTATCCACTAACTTACAGACAATTTTATCCACACAACCTAAGGATGTACTGGTTACCTGATTATTAAAATCGCTCTGGTGAGGCCATGATTGTTTCTAATTCGTAAACAGTCGTAACCGGGCCGTGCGGACGGGGAGCACGCCGCGCAACGCAGCGAAAATTCGTGAGATGGTTGTCAGGCCCTGGGATGACTTTCGGGGCCATTTGAAACCTCAAGGACCTGAAAACATGCAAGATATTATCTCACGGCTCAACACCCTGCATCGCCCGTCACTGCTGATGCGCGCGGCACGCATCGGCGCAGAAGGCTATCGGCGGACAAGCCACCTGCGCCGGTTGCTAGGGTGCAGCGTGCTGCCACGCAGCGGGCCGGCGTTGATGCACCTGATCGAGATCGAAGCAGAACTTAATGCACAAAGAAAAATGGCGGACGCAAGCTATTGCCTGGTCCGCCATGTCGAGGTGGTGATTGCGATGATTGGTGAGGCCCGCGTACTGCGGACGTCGCACGATCAAACTACATAAAGCTGTCCGGCTCTGCCGCTTTGCGTTCAGCGACAAAAGCATCCAATGCCTCGCGAGTGGCGGGGTCCATGGGGGGCTGAACATAGTCGCCTAACAGCTTTTCGACACGCGCCGATGCAAGGGTTTGCGTGTCGCGCGACCCTTCGTCCTGCCACGTCTCGAACGGCTTATAATCAAGCAGATCGGATTTCCAGAACGCCTGCTTAAAGTTAGCTTGGGTGTGCGCGCAGCCCAGATAGTGGCCACCGGGTCCCACTTCGCGGATTGCATCCATGGCCTGAGCGTTCTCGTCGATCTCGATGCCTCGGGCCAGATGATGCAAAGCGCCCAGCTGGTCGGCATCCATTACGAATTTTTCGAACGAACTGACCAGCCCGCCCTCGAGCCATCCGCAAGCGTGCAACATAAAGTTCACACCTGACAGCAGACCCATATTCAGGCTGTTCGAAGTCTCGTAGGCCGCCTGCGCGTCAGGCAGTTTTGACCCACAGAACGATCCGGCAGACCGGAACGGCAACTTCATTCGCCGCGCCAATTGTCCTGCCCCATAGGTAATATGCGCTGCCTCTGGCGTACCAAATGTGGGTGCGCCGGAATTCATATCGATCGACGTCACAAACGCACCAAAGATGACAGGCGCACCTTTGCGGATCAACTGGCTATAGGCGATGCCCGCCATTACTTCGGCCAAGACTTGCGTCAAGGTTCCGGCCACAGAAACGGGTGCCATCGCACCGCCCACGATAAAGGGCGAGATAATTGCGGCCTGATTGTTTTCTGCAAACACCTTCAGCGCGCCCATCATCACATCGTCAAATGTCATGGGCGAGTTGATGTTAATCAGCGATGTCATCACCGTGTTTTGCTGCACGAAGTCGGCACCAAACAGGATGTTGCACATATCAACCGAATCCTGCGCACGGCTCGGTTCGGTCACGGACCCCATAAATGGCTTGTCGCTTAGGGTCATGTGGGCGTGCAGCATGTCCAGATGGCGCTTGTTCACGGGCACATCCGTCGGCTCGCAGACGGTGCCGCCCGAATGGTGCAACCACTTGGACATATAGCCCAGCTTCACGAACTTGTTGAAATCATCCATGGTCGCATAGCGGCGGCCTCCGGCGGCGTCGCGCACAAAGGGCGGTCCATACACAGGTGCCAACACTAGATTACGGCCCCCGATAACGACATTGCGTTCGGGGTTGCGGGCATGCTGTGTGTATTCGGACGGGGCCGTCTTGCACAATTCGCGTGCCAACCCGCGCGGGATACGCACACGGTCGCCGGTGACATCGGCCCCTGCGGCACGCCAAAGCTCCAATGCTTCGGGATTGTCAGGGAAATTGACGCCAATTTCTTCCAGAATGATATCCGCGTTGCGCTCGATGATTTCCAGCGATTCTTCGTTCAGGATCTCAAAGTTCGGGATATTGCGCTCGATGTACTTTGCAGTCTCAAAGGATACGGCCGACCGCTCCGCCCGCCGTGCTGCTCCACCGCCGCCACGCCCACGTCTTGCTGATTCCGCCATATAATTTTCCTTTTCGCCAAACCTGCCGCTTAGCTACCCCATTCCCGGATGCGGATTAACGCGGATAACGGCCTTAGGCGTCAAAAACCGACATTGTCCGCTTCTCTCCCCCCTCTCTGGCCGAAAATACCCTAGGGGTGAGGGGTTTGCCACCAGTCCACTCTTGCCACCCGCGCGATCCGCCCATAATCAGTCTGGATGACAGATATCTCCCATGACCGCCTTCTCATCATCGACTTCGGCAGCCAGGTCACCCAGCTGATCGCCCGCCGTTTGCGTGAACTTAATGTGTTTTGCGAAATTCATCCGTTCAATACGGTTGATGACGCCTTCCTCAAGGACTTTGATCCCAAAGCGGTGATCTTGTCCGGTGGGCCGTCTTCGGTTTTTGCCGAAGGTGCACCAATGCCGCCACAATCGGTGTTCAAACTGGGCGTGCCGATCTTGGGCATCTGCTATGGCCAGCAAGTGATGATGCATTGCTTGGGCGGCAAGGTGGAACGCGGCCACGGCACTGCGGAATTCGGGCGCGCCTATGTCACGCCATCATTGGAGCGGCTGGATCTGCTGGACGGGTGGTTTGAAACTGAACGCGAACAAGTCTGGATGAGCCATGGCGATCACGTCAGTGCCATCGCGCCGGGTTTCGAAGTTTTTGGGACATCGCCTAACGCGCCTTTCGCGGTTACGGCAGATGCTTCCCGCCACTTTTATGCTGTTCAATTTCATCCCGAAGTTCACCACACCCCGAATGGTGCCAAACTTTATGAGAATTTCGTCAAATTGGCAGGGTTCAAAGGCGACTGGACGATGCGCGCCTACCGCGAGGAAGCTATTGCCGCCATCCGCGAACAGGTGGGCGACGCAAAAGTGATCTGCGGGCTATCAGGCGGTGTTGATTCGTCCGTTGCTGCGGTGCTGATCCATGAAGCGATCGGCGACCAGCTGACGTGCGTCTTTGTCGATCACGGTCTGCTGCGCAAGGGCGAGGCCGAAGAGGTCGTGAAGATGTTCCGCGACAACTATAACATGCCGTTGATCCATGCAGACGAACAGGAACTGTTCCTGGGCGAACTTGACGGCGTGTCCGATCCGGAAACCAAGCGCAAAATCATCGGCAGATTGTTCATTGATGTGTTTCAGAAACACGCAACTGCTGTGGGCGATGCCAAGTTTCTGGCCCAAGGGACACTTTACCCTGACGTGATCGAATCCGTGTCCTTTTCTGGCGGTCCATCCGTGACCATCAAATCCCACCATAATGTTGGCGGGTTGCCTGAAAAGATGGGCCTGAAACTGGTCGAACCGCTGCGGGAATTGTTCAAAGATGAAGTCCGCGCATTGGGTCGCGAACTGGGTCTGCCTACCAGCTTTATCGGGCGCCACCCGTTTCCGGGGCCCGGTCTGGCCATCCGCTGCCCGGGCGAGATCACCCGCGAGAAACTTGCGATTCTGCGCGAGGCGGACGCCGTTTACATCGACCAGATCCGCAAGCATGGGCTGTATGACGAAATCTGGCAGGCGTTCGTGGCTATTTTGCCGGTTCGCACGGTTGGCGTCATGGGCGACGGGCGCACCTATGATTTCGCCTGCGCCCTGCGCGCGGTGACGTCCGTGGATGGGATGACTGCGGATTATTATCCCTTCACACATGATTTTCTGGGTGAAACAGCAACGCGCATCATCAACGAGGTGCCAGGCATCAATCGGGTGACCTATGACATCACATCAAAACCTCCCGGCACGATCGAATGGGAATGATGACTAAAAAAGGCTCCTTGCCTTCGGCGAGGATTTTTTACCGTTTGGTATCAATCCGGTGACCCCTACGGTCAAGGCCGCGCTCTGGATGATTGGGTCGATCAGTTCGTTCTCTGCGATGGCCGTCGCCGGGCGCGAATTATCGGGTATCTACGATACGTTCGAGATCATGATGTACCGGTCGGTCGTTGGTGTTTTGGTGGTTTTGACGTTGGCCTTTGCAACAGGGGCGTGGCGGCAGATTAACACACGTAATCTGGGCCTTCAGATCGGGCGTAATCTTGCGCATTTCACCGGCCAGAACCTGTGGTTCTATGCGGTCACGGTCATTCCACTCGCACAGGTTTTCGCACTCGAATTCACCTCGCCTTTGTGGGTCATCGTGTTATCCCCGTTGATCTTGGGGGAAAAGCTGACGAAAATTAGGGCCTTGGCTGCCGTGATGGGGTTTGTGGGCATTCTGATTGTCGCGCGTCCAACGGTCGAGGGGATCAATGCAGGCGTTATTACAGCGGCTTCCTCAGCGGTTTT
>JAPKCR010000291.1 GCA_026421135.1 Sulfitobacter sp.
CACCGTCACAATTGACTGTTTTCAATCATAAATTTATATTTATCCACAGTGTAGTTAAGATAAATGGAACTTTTTAGTCACAGTGGCGTTCCTACTTTGAAGCGGCGAGACACAACCGCTTAGTAATGATGACAGAGTTTCGGTAGTAACGAGGTACGACACATGCAGACGCGCCCAATTCAAATGAACGATGTAATCTATAACGCGGCCGAGCAATGCTTTGAAGCGCTGGTAACAGTCCATGATGGTGAATGTTCTCGCAAATATGCCTGTTCGATAACGGCTCCGATTTCGACATCGTTCGCAGACGCTGCGGCGGGTCTGCGCAGGCAAGCTGAACGCCGGCATGCTTCTCGTGGCGGCATTTACAGCGAATTGCAGCTTCAGCCCGCTACGCCCCGCGCCGGTCGCCAAAGGTTTGACGCCAAAGCATGGCTTGCACATGTCGTAACCCTGCCCGGTATACGCGCCGCCTAATATTTTTTTGAATTGCGGAACTGCCTATGTACCCGCCCCGGTACATACTCCGCATTGCCAGAGACATTTGCCTGCCTGCGCAGTCTCTGTCCACTGAACCCGGAAAATGCCTGCTGCGTTTTCCGGGTCTTTTTCATTCCAATGGACACCGACCGGCTGACACCGTAAAGCACACCCGCTTGCCATTGCCTCAACACGCGGAGTGTCCCCATGTCTGATGATCGCCTAATAGTTGCCCTTGATGTCCCTCATGCTGTTGCAGGAATGGAGCTTGCTCAAAAGCTGGGCGACAGCGTTGGGTTTTACAAAATTGGTCTGGGAATGCTGACTGGTGGCGGCCTTGGCCTTGCCAACGAACTGATCCAAGAACACGGCAAACGGATCTTTCTGGATATGAAGCTGTTCGATATCGGTGCCACGGTCGAAGCTGCCGTGCGCGGCTTGGCCCAATTCGACCTGGATTTTCTGACGGTCCACGGCGACCCCCATGTAGTTCGCGCCGCAATGGAGGGTGCTGCGGGATCGCGCACCAAGATCCTTGCCGTCACGATCTTGACTTCGCTGGACCGCGCCGACCTTGATGCCGCTTTGATCCAGCAAGGCGATATTCCAGATCTGGTCGCTACCCGCGCAGGCCGCGCCTTTGATGCCGGTGCTGACGGCGTGATCGCATCCCCCCAAGAAGCGGCGCTGATCCGCGCCCTGCCCGAGGCCGCAGGCAAGCTGATTGTCACCCCCGGCGTGCGTCCCCAAGGTGCGGCATTGGGCGACCAAAAGCGCGTTGCCACCCCACATCAGGCAATCAAAGACGGTGCTGATCACATTGTTGTCGGCCGCCCGATTTGGCAAGCCAAAGACCCAAGCGCCGCCGCACGCGCCGTACTGTCTGAGCTTCCCTAAGCCAGCCGCGGCAACGTTTAGACTGTGTTAATTCTGTAACAGAGCAAGTTTTACTGTCGCGAAACGGGAAATCCACCTTTGTGGAAACGGATTGGTATGGCAACCTTACTTTGGTGATACTCCCCGACGAACTGGTTCTTCCTGAAGTTCGTCACCTCCCCCCGCTACGTCGCGGGGGGCTCTTTTTTGTCAACACTCCCTCTCGAGATACAGTTTTAGGCGGTCCTGAAACTTAGGTACTGCATTTTCGTGGGTGATGTAGCTGTCGTCGCTCATCATGCTCCACCGCTGCCCTTCATCACCGAAAACAATTGCCTCGGCTGTGGCTGCCGGCAGGTGCCCCACGAAAAACCAGTTCGTTTCTCGGCTTTGCACGAACGCTCGCTGCCAGACAATCGCGGCTTTTGGCAGCACGATGCCCAACTCTTCAAAACACTCGCGCTGAACGCAACCGAATGGGTCTTCGCCGCCTTCACGACCGCCGCCGGGCAAATCCCAGCAGCCCGCAAATGGCAGACCTTGATGATCATCCCGCAAGATCACAACCAACTGTTCGCCCAGGTACAGGGCGATTTTTGCCCCGCCAAATGCCATGTTCAAGCGCGCTCTCCTGCGTTATCTTGCTTGGATCACAAATAGGTTCAAATTGGTATTATGCCCGCTCTTTGCCGCGATTGCCTGTCCCAAATTACACCCGCGCGCCGATGCCCGGCCTGTGGCAGCCCGCGCGTGACATCGCACCCCGAATTATTTGAACTGTCCATCGCGCATATGGATTGCGACGCATTCTATGCCTCGGTCGAGAAACGCGACAACCCTGCGCTAAACGGCAAGCCCGTCATTATTGGCGGCGGGCGGCGTGGCGTGGTCTCGACCGCCTGCTATATCGCGCGCATCAAAGGGGTGCGGTCGGCCATGCCTATGTTTCAGGCGCTCAAGCTGTGCCCAGAGGCGGTTGTTATCAAGCCCCGCATGGATGCCTATGTCGAAGCCTCGCGGGCCATTCGCGCCATGATGGAGGAGATGACCCCCGCCATCCAACCCCTGTCACTAGACGAAGCATTTCTGGACATGACCGGCACAACCAAACTGCACGGTGCCCCGCCCGCCGTTATGCTGGCAAGGCTGGTCCGACGGATGAAAACCGAACTTGGCCTAACCGGATCCATTGGCCTGTCACATAACAAGTTCCTCGCCAAAGTCGCATCAGATCTGGACAAACCGCACGGTTTTTCGGTCATCGGCCAAGCCGAAACAATGACATTTCTAAAGGACAAACCCGTCAGCATGATCTGGGGTGTTGGTGCCGCCACGCTCGCTTCCCTGAACAAAGCGGGAATTCAAACCTTCTCGGATCTGTTGCGATGGGAACAAACCGATCTGATCGCCCGCTTTGGAGGCATGGGGGATCGTCTGTGGCATCTTGCACGGGGTCAGGACAAGCGGCGCGTGTCTGCGCATGAACCCATGAAGTCGATTAGCAACGAAACAACTTTTAACGACGACACGTCAGACCTCGACCTGCTGGACGGGCATCTGTGGCGGATGGCGCAAAAGGTGGCTGATCGCGCCAAGGCCAAGAACCTTGCGGGACGTGTTGTTGTCCTCAAACTCAAACGCGCCGACTTCTCGCTGATTACACGGCGTGTGTCGCTGTATGACCCGACTCAGTTGGCCGACCGCATTTATCGCACAGCGCGTGGACTGTTCGATCAACTGAATGATCCTGGTCCCTATCGTCTATTGGGTTGTGGCATTTCTGACCTAAGCGATGCAGACGGTGCCGATCTGTCCGGTGACCTGCTGGACCCCGATGCCGGACGACGCGGCAAAGCGGAACGCGCGACAGATGCGATTCGCAACCGGTTCGGCGACAAGGCCATCGTCAAAGGGCGCGCGCTGCGCTGACTACTCTGCCGCTAGGGGCATGCGCCCTTGGCCGATTTGCGCGATCTCAGCAACAACGGCCTGCAGCGCCTTTTGCACGTCCTCGAAATTGCCATTCGGGCGCACTAGGGCTTCGTTCATATACAGCGACCGATCCATTTCGATTTGCACCGCATGCTGCCCCCGCGCCGGACGCCCATAGGCCTGCGCAATATAGGCCCCGGCAAATGGCGTGTTACGCGCCACGTTAAAGCCCGCGTTCGTGAATGCCGCCTCGATCCGGTCAACCACATCACCGCTGGCTGCGGCACCAAACCGGTCGCCCAACACCACATCAGGCCGCCTCATTCCTTGCATGGCCACGCCGTCCATTGCCTCGTGCGGCATCGAATGGCAGTCGACCAGTACGGTCTGACCGTGCCGCCGATGCGCAGCGTCTAGCAACCGTTGCAGCATCGCGTGATAGGGACGCCAATAGGTATCGATACGCTTCTCGGCTTCTTCCAAGGTGATTTTGTTGCGGTAAATCGCCCGGCCATTCGCAACGACCCGTGGAATCACCCCAAGACCAGACGCCACACGCGGGTTATGCCCCTGCCTCCGCACCCCTTCGATCAATGCGGGATCCAGCTCCTCGCAGGCGCGATTCATATCAATATAGGCCCGCGGCGCCCCTGCCATAAGGAACGGTGCACCGTATTGCGGGGCAACATTGAACAGTAAATCTACGAAAGCGTCCTCGGAAGAGCGGATCGTATGATCGTCCAGAACAGTGGAACGCAGAAAGGAAAAGCTGTAATTACGCCCCGAATGGGGGGACGCAAACACCATACAAGACTGGTTTCGATCCGGGTGAATGACTTCGTAAGCGACATGTGGCATTGAGGCACCTTTCAAAAACTATACTAGCGCATGTTCTTACAAAGCCAAAACCCCTTGATCATACCTGCGACTCTATTTATAGCCCCCCTATCGGCGCGGAAATTTCGCGCCCCGTTTTTGTTTGGGGCGTCGGTTTTCGTGTTACATAGGGGGTGATTAGCTCAGCGGTAGAGCACTTCGTTGACATCGAAGGGGTCACTGGTTC
>JAPKCR010000292.1 GCA_026421135.1 Sulfitobacter sp.
ACGACAGTAGGCTCGGGTTGTTTTAGGACGTATTCATTTGCAGCAGCACAATCGCGCAAAATTTGAAGCACAGTTCCCACGTCGCTACCGTATGCTACTCCAACAGGCACATCGACGCGCCCACGCATTCGGCCCAGCGTTCGGTTCAGAACTGCGGTTGTGACGATATCGCTGTTTGGGAACACCACCGAAGCGTCGTCGAATGTGGTTATTTCCGTGGACAGCAATCCTGTTTTTTGGACCAAGCCCTCATAGCTTCCTACATTGATCCAATCGCCTGGCTTAATGGGTCGCTGAAAGAGAATAATCAGCCCGGAGATCAGGTTGTCGACGACATTCTGTAACCCAAAGCCTATGCCAAAAAGCAAGGCACCAAAAACCAACGCCAGGCTGGTGACATCAAAACCTAAGGTGATAATTGCAAAAATAAACGCCAAAAGGACGCTTACGTAACCTAGAATTGTCGTAATCGAATTTTTGACCCCTAAGTCGATATTGACCCGATCCAGGATTTGATTGCGCATCACACGGACGACGATCTTGAGGGTGACTAGTGCGATCACGAAGCTTGCCGCCGCCGCAGCAAGATCGAGCAATTTCACCCGAAAGTCGCCAATGGTCAGGACGTTGGCCGTTTGTTTGACCCATAGCCAAATTCCGTCAAGAGGTATCCCCCACAGGGTCAGCATTAGAACCGAGAACATGATCATCATAGCAAGATCAAGGAGCAGATGGATGAGCGCCTTAATCAATCCGCTCTGAGGCTCGTTGAACGTTGCTTCATCGCTAGAAGCCAAAGCTCGGATGCCGTCATGTAATATCGGCCGGATAAAATAAGTTGCGGCTATTAGAAGAATTGATGCTGCAATATTAACGCTCGCGAATACCGCAAGATTGACGAAGCCAGCCAAAGCAGAAATCACTGCCATCGTACCAATTAGGGCAGCACCAATCCGTAACGCGTAGTATAGGCGAGGGAGCCGGTTCGGGTCTGCCTCTCCGAACACCTTTTGCCGTGCCGCAAAGAACGCGTAACCCGAGAAAAAAGCTACTGTGGCAAGCTTCAAAGCTAGAAGTATTTCAGCATTGATCCCAGTAGATAATTTGAGCACGACATAGCCGGCAACGAATACTGAATTTAGAACGCAAAGCCCCTGTAACAGTTTGGAAATTCTGTGGGCCTCATCATCTGAACCCCGCAAGAACCGGGCCTGTTGATTGGTGGGTTCAAGCGCTACCTCGAATATCCGGAACAACCAGATATACACTGCCAATCCCAACAACAGACCTGCAATTAGACCAAGCCACTGGCCCAGACTTGGAGTGTAGTAGATCGCAATTGCAGCAAAAGCGGCACACGCGATCGCCGGAAGCGCCCCATATCCTATGGCAGCAGAAAACCGGATGTTGGCAAGTTCCCGTTGTTCGTATGTGTCTTCCCATTTGCCGTCTTCGTTAAACTTAGGCACGCCCTTGATCAACCAGACCGACACAGCGAGAGCGCCAAGAGCAATGAACACAGCCAGAACTGGGAGCCATATCCCAAAATCCGATATGCTAGATTGAAACGTCCCGGGCCTCAGATCGCGGAACAGGTCGGTGACATCATCAGATGCCGGCGGGTTGGACAGAAGAGTTGTTATGTCGTCTCTGGCGAGAACCCAATTTTTCAAACGATCCTGCCAATAGCCGCCAAGCAAGCCCGTCGCGGTTTCAACTCGCGCCTTAATCAGGCGAACAAATGCAAGCTCAGCATTTAACTTGGCAAGGGTACTTTGATGTTGCACTCGTTCATCTGCGATGATGTCTGCTTCGGGCGGTTCTCCCGCCTTTGGAGGAGCGCCAATGGCCGTCAAAGCGCTTGTTGGCCCTGCAAGGCGGCTTTGCGCTTCAGCCGCCATTTGATCTGCCTCGTCGGTCAAGGTACGCATTCTGTCGATAAGGCTTTCGACCTTGCTTGCGTCCGGCCCTGTTTCACGACCTAATAGCGAAATCTCGGCCTCGACTTCGGCTATTTTGTCAAGCCAACGATTGTAGGTTACCAGAATCCCGGCAGCCTCAATTTCAATAATATTCGGTTCAGGCGCACTCTGGGAATTGCCTTTTTCGACTAAACCAGGAAGGGATTGAGCCATTGAAATGTTTGGCAACAAAACCAATAGCCACATCAAGGCCGCGATTACTGCTCGCGAGACCCAGAACCCCATTTTTGGTTTAACCAAGGACGTCAGCCTACATTGTGATCTTGGAACCCGACAGAGACCAAACTCGTTTCGTGAACTTGTCAAAAGATACAATCCCCAGTCAGTTCCAAGGCTTTGGTTGATCCTTGGTCCCTTATTGAACATCGCAACTTAGGTTTTTACAAGCAGTCATGATCCCGCTGCGAGACGAGGATAGTGCTACTTTGTATCCAATTCCACATTTCAAAAATCAATCTGTGGCCGATTTTTTCTTGCCTCTCGACATCTCAGGAGCGAACGGAATTCAAACCTTTGGCTTGCAAACCAAAGAAAAAATTTGGGCTCACGTCCGCGTCAAACTCCAGGTTCCCGATGGGTCTTTTGGTGGTACGCAGCCTCGCCAAGTTACCAAAATCACCTGAGAAAGAGCAAATGAGGAATGCTCGGAAATGCCTGCCGTTTCAGCAGTTCTGGCGCATTCGGAGGCCAGAAATCGCGGCGTTTCCGCATATGTTTACGTCGATGCGGAAGCCTATATTTTCCATTTTTTATGTCGGAAACGGAACAAGATAACACAATATACGTTGCCTTACCGGAGACTGCTGCATTGTGCGTGTGGTCAATAGGAGGAATTTTGAAAATGGGCGGAATTATTTATCTCGTGGGCCTCGTTGTTGTGGTCATGGCTGTCTTGTCGTTGATCGGCCTTGGCTGAACCGAAGGAAAAAGGGTATAATATTATGAACACCACGCTCCCCACCACTACTTCTGATGTGCCTTATGTCGACTGGCCCGCTATTTTTGCAGGCACGGTTGTTGCAGTAGCCATCGGACTGCTGCTGACAACTTTCGGCGCAGCTCTCGGTCTATCTTCCATCACACTTGATGGCACCGATCAATCTTCAACACTTGAACTTGTTCTGACCGCCGTCTGGATGGTCCTCACGCTAATCGCGGCGTATCTGGCGGGTGGCTACATTGCTGGCAGAATGCGCCGCCGTATAGAAACTGCTACTGATGATGAGGCCACCGCACGAGACGGCATTAACGGGCTTGTCGTGTGGGGACTTGGTACAATACTCTCCGCCTTGCTTCTGTCGAGTGCTGTCAGCTTTGTCGCGAGCACTGCGGGTAATGTAGCTGCTGGTGCTGGTCAGGCCGCAGGTGCCGTAGCTCAAGCTGCCGGCACAGCTGTCGGAGGTGTTGCATCTGGTGTGGCCAATGCCGCAGGAGCGGCTATTCCTGACGCCGCGAAAAACGATCCCACGGAATATTTATCCAACCAGCTGCTTCGTCCGGAACAAGTGGATGCGACCACGGCTGACCCGGCAGAATTGGCTCAGCAGACCGCGAGTATTGTTGCAAATGTTTATCGCACCGGTGAATTGAGCGACGAAGATCGCGCTTATCTAGCCAGCGCTGTTGCTGCACGTACCGACATGACGAAAACTCAAGCCGAAGCCCGCGTTGATCAGATTGTGGCTGAAGCAAAAGATGCGCGCCAACAGGCTGCAGATGCCATCGAGACGGCCAAGGTTGAAGCCCAACAGCTCGCCGATGAAGCCGAAGCTGCTGCGACTGAATCGGCGCGTATGGCACGGAATGCAGGCATTATGACGGCTTTTGCGCTTGCTGCTGCGGCTTTGATTGCAGCGGTCGCTGCATTTGTCGGTGCTGTTCATGGTGGACGTAACCGTGATGCTGGTACGATCTTTTACGGATTGCGTTACCACGGCTGAAGGTAAGCGAATGAGATAGGCAAGCCCTGGCTGCAAGCGCAGTTGGGGCTTATTTCAAAGCCGGTTTGCTTAAGTTAAATTTGATGTTCACTTCGGTTACTTCACAGTCGATACATTTTGGCTGTCTATCTCTTGATATGAATTAGGTGCTTAGGCGGGCCAGTGACATCTAGTGGACTCTTAGTCTGACATTGAAATTCGTCTCCCAGCCTCTGCACGATAGTAATGAGTTACAAGGTTTACGTTCATTCACACTCACCGATTACAGGGGAACCAACATGGCACTTGCTTTCAAAACGACTACTGATTTACCTCAAAACCTCCGAACTAAGATGGTTAAGCTGATAAATCAGCAACTTGCGGATACGCTTGATCTTCATAGCCAAGTTAAGCACGCCCATTGGAATGTGCGCGGTATGAACTTTAT
>JAPKCR010000293.1 GCA_026421135.1 Sulfitobacter sp.
TTGAATTGGATGCTGCGATGTCCAAACGGCGGCGTTCTGGATGGCAGCATCAAGGGCCACACGCAGTCCGGCAATGGCCGTTTGCGATGCAGCTGATTGCGCGCGCACGCGTGCCAATGCTTCCTCGCGTGCCATCATCCAATTGTTCAGCAAAACGGGATGGCGCACGATGAACGGTGCCATGCCAAGCCCGGTTGAATTGCCAACACCAATGGAGCGGCGCAGGTCGCGATCAAGGCGGATCGCGCGGTCACCTCCTTTAACCACGGCCATGTGTTCTACGATATCAACCGTAAACGCACGAATGAGCCAGACAGTCAGCATTTCGACCTGAAAAGGAGCCGCCATTTCAGGACGGTCAGCAATATCGGCGCGGTCGGCAGCCCCAAATTTGCCCGAGCCGTAAACGGCGGTAGTGCGCATCAGGTATCCGATGTCCGCGATTTCGGCTGGGTCAGGCTGACGACCTTGCGACAAGGCGTCGACCACATGCTGAAACAAGCGAACGGAACGGTTGGCACGTGCCAGCGTCAGTTCACGCGTGCTGATGCGGCCTGCTTCCTGAAGTGGTACATTTTCACGCAGGCGGACGATATCGGCGTGTGTCGGTTCGCCGTCAAACAGCGTAAAGGTAGCATCCCAAGCGGTGGCAATTACCCGATCAGAGCGCATTTCTTCGGGGAGATCATGAGCAAAAGCCACAAGGCTATAGGTGCGGTCGCCGCAGCGGGTGCGGTAAACGGCATGGCCGCTGCCTGTCGCATCGACGTCCCAAACAGGGCGATCCACTTTCCAGTTTTCGCGATGCATCCGGCGCAACATTGTCCGCAGGAAAGACAGGCGGGTCGGGTGGCTGCACCCCATCCGTTCTAGGTGCATGACCTCGGGGGCGGGACGGCGGAACCGCACAGTCTGAGAGGTCGCATCATGAGCAGATTGGGACATCGTTCGTACTCCAGTCGGTCAAAGTTGCAAAGGCGTGGCAGGCACATGGCATGCCACGCCGTATCATCATACTTGGACGGTCTTTGCCTCGCGCCCCAGCATTAAGGTGATGCGCAGCGCATCCCAAAGCGATGGAAGCAAGATAAGCGATACTGGCACCGCCGTGACAACAATAAAGCTTTGCAGTTTTCCGATACCGCCAGCACCCGTTGAAATCAGGATCAGTGCCATGACACCCATCGCAATACCCCAGAACGCGCGCAGGCTTGCCGATGGCTCACCTTGCGTCATTGTCGAGGCGATGACATAGCTCATCGAGTCGCTGGTGGTGGCAACAAAACACATTGTCAGCGCCAAAAACAGGATCGACAAGATCAGACCCATGGGCATCGCTTGCGTTATCGCCAGCAATCCGGCGGGCAGGTTGAACCCCTCGAATGGCCCCGAGATGATCCCCGGCTGAGCGATTTCTAAGAAGATGCCGGAACCGCCAATGATCGTGAACCAGAAGTTTGTCAGAATAGGTGCGACGATGGACAACATAATGATGATCTGGCGGATCGAGCGCCCACGGCTGATGCGTGCAATAAAGATTGCCATCAATGGCCCGTAGCCCATGAACCAACCCCAGAAGAACACAGTCCACCAGCCCAGCCAACCCGGATCGCCGAACACGCCTGAATCGCCACGATAAAGCGTCATATCAAAAAAGTGCGTCAGATATATCTGCATCCCGCCAAAGAACCCCGAGAAGATCTCGGTGGTGGGTCCTGCAATCAGCATGAACACCAGCAATGCAATCGCTAGGATCACGTTGATCCGTGACAAAAGCTGAATGCCTTTGGCCAAGCCTGTGATTGCTGAAATTGTATATACCCCGACTAGCGCCATGATGGCGATGGCCTGTGTTGCGAAGTTATCCGGAATTCCGGTGAGGGAATTCAACCCGTAGGACATCTGCAAGCCGAGAAAGCCGATCGGCCCCACGGTGCCCGCAACAACCGCAATCACACAAGACGCATCTGCAATCAGTCCGATCGCCCCATGCAATGCACGATCCCCGAACAGTGGATACAGCAAGGTGCGCGGTGCCAAAGGCAGGCCCTTGTCATAGTGGTAGTGCATCAGCATCACGGTCGTCAGAGAGCCGAGGATAGCCCAGGCCAGAAAGCCCCAGTGCAGGAAGCTTTGGGCAAGCGCCGCATTCGCGCGCGCTGCCGTATCATCCGACAGATCGCCAAAAACTGGCGGGGTGGATAGGAAGTGCGCGATAGGCTCACCTGCGGCCCAGAACACGCCGCCCCCTGCAAGCAGGGTACACATGATCATGGCACCCCAGCTGAACATTTTGAATTCGGGCATGGCCAGCCCGCCCATCACTGTTTTGCTTCCGGGCAGAACGCACAGGAGCAGGCCGATCAGGAATGTCGCAAGCAGAAGAACCTGCCAATACAGTCCGAAATAGCGTGCGGAAAAGCCAAAGCTGGCATCGACGAGCGCGGACAGCCCATCAATATCGAACAGCGCATAGGCGCAGAACAGGGCGATAAATCCCCCTGTAATTGCAAAAAGCGCTTTGTCTATCATGCCAGATGGCGGCTTGGTTTGGGTGGTCGTTGTGGTCACTTGCGTTCCTCCCTGAACTTATGTGCCCCGCGCTCTACTCGGCGGCGCGGTCTGATTTGACGGGGATCGCAGATTGCGCCCCGAAGCTTCTCCCGAAAAAGGCGTGCCAGTTGTTTCCCATCACGCCGTCTGTTGTCGCCTCGTCCAGCCCAGCAGCGCGCAAACCTGCGCGAAGCCCTGCTAGATCGCGGTTGTCGTGGAACCAGTTGGGCATCGCGGGAAAGCCAGCGTTAGCCGCGCTGCCTTCGCCGTAATCAATTGCCTTGGTCCACCGCCCGACGCGCATCCACTCCACGATGCTGTCCGGCTGGTCTTGGCACAGGTCCGTCCCGATCCCGACGCCATCTGGTCCAACTAAATCAACCGCAAGCGCGGCCATGTCGCACCACGATTGCAACGTGCAACTGCTGCCGCCCTTGAGGTGATGCGGATAGACCGACAACCCCAGAAACCCGCTGTTTTCACCAAGCGCGCGCAGCAAATCGTCAGATTTGTTGCGCAGCGCTGCGTGCCAGCTTGCTGGATTGGCGTGGCTGATGGCGATGGGTCGTGTTGAATGCTCTATTGCCTCAATTGTGGATCGCTCGCCAGAATGGCTCATGTCGACCACCAGCCCGACACGGTTCATCTCTGCAACCACGGCGCGGCCCATGCGCGTAAGTCCGGTGTCTTCGTCCTCGTAACAGCCAGAAGCCAAGAGTGATTGGTTGTTATAGGTAAGCTGCATGAACCGCAGACCCAGTGTGTGCATGACTTCGACCAGCCCGATGTCATCCTCGATGCAAGACGGGTTTTGCGAACCAAAGAAAATCGCCGTGCGCCCTGTGTCACGTGCCACCTGAACATCATCGGCGGTGCGGCCCTGAAAGATTAGGTCGGGATACTGCTCAAACCAGCGGTTCCATTTTTCGATCACCAGCACCGTCTCACGAAACGTCTCGTGATAGGTGATGGTAACGTGGACCGCGTCAACGCCGCCCTCGCGCATCTGGCGAAAGATCTTTTCCGACCAGTTAGCGTATTGAAGCCCGTCGATCAGAAAGCTCACTTCGGCTCTCCTGCGGAAACATATGCGGTTTTGACGGTTGTGTAGAATTCAGCCGCATAAGACCCCTGTTCGCGTGGGCCATAGCTGGAGGCCCCACGCCCGCCGAATGGCACGTGGTAATCTGTACCTGCCGTTGGCAAGTTCACCATAACGCAGCCTGCGCGCATGTTTGCGCGAAAGTGGCTCGCCCGAGCCAGCGAACGTGTCATGATGCCAGCGGTCAGACCGAACTGGGTATCATTGGCCAACGCCAGTGCTTCGTCGTAGCTATCTGCCTTTTGCACACAAGTGATAGGGGCAAACATTTCCTCGCGGTTGATCTGCATGTCGTTGCGGGTGTTCGCGAAAACCGCAGGAGCCATGTAATAACCGTCCGTCGCCATCTCTAAACGGTTGCCGCCACACAGCAGTTCTGCGCCCTCGGACTTGCCCGTTTTGATGTATTCAAGGTTTTGAGACAGTTGGCTTTCGCTCACGACCGGCCCGATCTGGGTACCGTCCTCGAGCGCGTGACCAACTTTCAGGGCCTTGGCCGCCGCGACCAATTTTTCGACAAATGCATCATGCACGGACGCATGCACGATCAGTCGGCTGGCGGCAGTACATTTCTGACCTGTACCCCCAAAAGCTGACCCCGCAGCATGAACAACCGCCAAATCAAGGTCGGCGTCGTCCATGACGATCAGCGGGTTTTTCGACCCCATTTCCATCTG
>JAPKCR010000294.1 GCA_026421135.1 Sulfitobacter sp.
GACGCGGCAGGCAATCTCGCCCCGGTTGGCGATCAAAACGGTTGAGAAATTCATTTGCCGGTCCGCCATGGGGGCAGTGTCTTGCCCAGAAAACAGTTGATGCCGGTGCTGCCTTCGTCGGTTTCCCATGCGTCCGCCAGGCGATCGGCGGTGTAAATCATGTTGTCGTTGATACTGTGGCTGGCGACGTAGGCAATCAGTCGCTTGGTTTCACCGACTGCACCCAAGGCCGCCTCAAGATGGTCGGCGATGATCGAGTCAATCCGCGCGTCCAGATCGTCAGGCGTTACCGTTTCGTTCAGCAACCCGATCTTTTCGGCATTTGCTGCGCTGAACAAGGCCCCCGACAGCATCGTGGCCCGCGCATTGGCCGCGCCGATGCGTGCCACCACATGGGGCGAGATATTGGCCGGGATCAGCCCCAGACGCACCTCTGTCAGACCAAAGCGTGCGGTATCGACACCCACGGCGATGTCACAAACTGAAATCATCCCGACCCCGCCGCCATAGGCCGGCCCCTGGATCCGCCCTATCAGCGGTTTGGGCAGCGCATTCAACGCATTCAGCATATGCGCCAGCTTGCTGCTTTCGCGGATACGGGTGGCACGGTCGGCTGCGGCATTGCCTTTGAACCAGTTGAAATCACCTCCCGCGCAAAAGCTTTTGCCTTCGCCGGTGAGGACAACAACCCGGACGCTGTCATCCGACGCCAACAAATCTGCGGCTTGTTTGAGCTCGTCAATCAGCTGACCGTTCAACGCGTTGTGCTTGGCAGGCCGGTTCAGCGTCAGGCGCGCCACGCCGCGCGTGTCCGTTTCAACAGTGATGGTCTGGAATGTCCGGCTGGTCATAGTACGGTCCTACATTCGGTAAACTGGGGAGTGTCCCATTGCATCAGGTGTGCTGGACACGATCGACAGACAAAGACCCAACACATCACGGGTTTGCGCAGGCTCGATGATGCCATCATCCCAAAGCCGTGAGGTGGCGAAATACGGGTCCGATTGTTCGCCGTACTGGGCGCGCACGCGGGATTCGATTTCGTCCAATTCTTCTTGCGTGGCGGTGGGGGCTTTGACATTGGTCCGGCGCAGTTCCAGCATCACGTTGCTGGCGATATCGGCCGACATCGTTGCCAGCACCGCGCTTGGCCATGCGAACAGGAAATTCGGCCGAAAGCCGCGCCCGCACATGCCGTAATTGCCCGCGCCATAAGAACCGCCGACGATGACCGACAGCTTGGGCACCCGCGCGACTGCCTGTGCGTAAACCATCTTGGCGCTGTTCTTGGCTATGCCTTCGCGCTCGGCGACAGTTCCAACCATGAAGCCGGTGATATTATGCAGAAACAGAAGCGGGATGTTGCGCTGATCGCAAAGGGTTATGAAATGAGCGGCTTTCAGTGCCGATTGCGATAATAGCGCGCCGTTATTGCCGATAATCCCTACCACATGACCATGAATTCGCGCGGTGCCGCAGACAACCGTTTCGCCCCATTCAGGTTTGAATTCGCTGAAACCGCTGTCATCCACGGTGCGCGCAATAATTTCGCGCACGTCATAGGGCATTTTCGGATCGGCGCTGATCACCCCGCCAAGCTCTGATGCGGGGTATCGCGGCGACAGCACCGGCGCGACCTTTGCTGGCTTACGCTCAAAATTCGTCTCGCCGATCAGGGTGCGGGCCAGCGCCAACGCCTGATCTTCATCCGCCACCAGATGGTCGCTTACGCCAGAGACCCGCGTGTGCATCGCGGCACCGCCTAGTGTCTCGCCGTCAACCTCTTCGTTGATCGCAACCTTGACGATTGACGGGCCGCCCAGATGGATGCGTGCGTTGCCATCAACCATGATCACCTGATCGCTGAGCGCCGGAATATAGGCACCACCGGCGGTACAGCCGCCAAACACCACCGATATCTGCGGCAATCCGGCAGCCGACATGCGGCACTGGCGATGAAACGAATTTCCGAAATGGTCGCGGTCGGGGAACACCCGGTCCTGTTCCGGCAGATAGGCCCCGCCGCAATCCACCAGATAAAGGCAGGGCATACGGTTCTGTTCGGCGATCTCCTGCGCGCGCAGGTGTTTTTTCACTGTCTCGTGGAAAAAGCTGCCGCCCTTGACGGTAGCATCATTGGCGATGATAACCACATGCTTGCTCTTCACAAGGCCGATACCGGTAACGATTCCGGCCGCGGGGACCTGATTGTCATACTGGCCCCAGGCGGCAAGTGGCGACAGTTCCAGAAAGGCCGTGCCCGGGTCGATCAATCGGTCGATCCGGTCGCGCACCAGATGCTTTCCGCGCTCATGGTGGCGGGCGCGCAGCTTTTCCGCGCCGCCAGTTGTGGCAAAGGCCATGCGTGTTCGCAGAGTTCCCAACAAGGTTTGCGATTGCGCCCAGTTTTGTTCAAAAACCGGGGATCGGGTATCTATCCGGGTTGCGATGCGGCTCATGTGTTGTCTCCGCTTTGGCTGAGAATCCCGTTCAAGAATGTGTCGGCATAGTCATCGGCAAGATCCTCGGCGCTGCCCTTCTGGGGGTCGAACCATTCAAGCGTCGCGTTCAGCGCGCCGATCAGCAGCAAGCGAAACCGGGGCAGATTGACATCGCTGCGGATCGCGTCCCGCACCTTCAATTCTGACAACAGATTATCCAGGAAAGCCTCATAGGCGCGGCGAACCGGTAGGTTGGCGTCGCGCACTACAGGTGGCACTTGGCCGAAGATGCGCACGTTGGCCGAGGTGTAATCGCCATGTTCCAGCAAAGCACATAGATGCCCGCGGAGCACTGCACGAAAAACGTCACGCGCGGACGCATCTGCATTCAATGCTACCACCCTATCGCGGACCTCGTCATGAACCGCCTGGATTCCTGCATCAAGAATTTCCGTGATAATGTCATCTTTAGAGGCGAAGTGATAGTAAATGCTGCCGGCCTTGATCCCCGCGGCCTCGGCGATCATGCGCAGAGATACCGCCCCGTATCCTTGGCGGCCTAACAGCAAGGCGGCCGCATCCAGAATGCCCGTGCGGCCTACCTCGGCGTTTTGTGCAACTGTTTTCGAGAGTGCCATCGTGCCCTACAAAAATTTACCTACCTAACACTTGTTAGGTGTCGGGCGACATCCTGTCAACCCGGTTTCAAAGTCAGGTAAAATTCTTGTGGCCAATGATATAGACCGTGCCTGTAAAGGACGCTATATGCCCTGCCGTGTCGCCGCTGACCGTCACTTCGTAGACCGCGATCTTGCGAGACCGGGAAACTTCGGTCGCTGTCGCGGTCAATACATCTCCAAGCCGGGCTGCGGCGTTGTAGGTGATGTGAACGTCAATGCCTGCCGCCAGTGTGCCATAGCTGTTCGACGCCACCCCAAAGGCACAATCCGCGACTGAAAAAATCGCGCCGCCATGGCAGGTTCCGTTGAAGTTCAGACTGTCCTGACGGACCGGCATCCGGACAATTGCATGACCGCGACCCATCTTGGCCAGTTCAGCGCCCAACGACTGCATATAACCGTCGCGCGCCACAAATTGCGCCTTCAACAGTTCAAGTGACGGTAGGTCGGTTGCAGAATCATCCATTGTCTTGGCTTTCGCATAGTTGCATCAGGACCTTTGTAATTGCATCGTCCAGACCGATCCCTGCCTGTTGAAGGTCCGAAACCACCGCGTCGATGGTTGCGCATGTATCGTTCAGAACGCGATGTTCTGCATATTTGGCGACGGATTGTGCCAGCAAGCGCCGGGTACGCCCGCCAAGGGCATCACGCGGGCCTTTCATTTTGCGCGTCGCGGCCCGGTGATCGACTGCGTTGGCCAGTTCGCACAGGCCCGTCCGATCGACTGCATTGGTCGCCAGGACCGGCACTTTCCAGTCGCCCGGCGCACGCAGGGCCAACATTGCCTGCAACTGACCAACTGTCCGTTTGGCCAGCGGCAAATCGGACTTATTGACGACCAGAATGTCGGCGATCTCGAGAATGCCTGCCTTGATCGCCTGAACGTCATCCCCCAGGCCCGGCGCCGAGATGACAATCCTGACATCCGCCATTTCCGCCATCTCGACCTCGGATTGCCCTGCACCCACGGTCTCCAGAACAATCACGTCAAAGCCCGCAGCGTCCATAAGGTCAGCCACCCGCGCGGCCGAAGCCGACAGGCCGCCCAAATGCCCCCGCGATGCAAGCGAGCGGATGAACACGCCGGCGTCCATCGTGTGCTCTGCCATCCGGATCCGGTCACCCAGAACCGCGCCGCCGGTAATCGGGCTGGAAGGATCGACAGCGGCGACTGCGACTGTCCGCCCCCGCCCCCG
>JAPKCR010000295.1 GCA_026421135.1 Sulfitobacter sp.
CGTCAGTCTAGTCTGCCAATCATCAAGATGATTTGCGTGGTCTTCATCGAATTCATTCGTGGCGTTCCATTGATTACCCTGTTGTTTGTGGCGTACGTGGTGCTGGCATACTTCCTGCCACCGGGCACAAACTTTGACCTTATCCTGCGCGTGATCATCATGATTACGATGTTCGCTTCTGCCTATATCGCAGAAGTGATCCGGGGAGGGTTGGCCGCATTGCCACGTGGGCAATACGAAGGGGCCGAAAGCCTTGGGCTTGATTATGCGCAATCCATGCGCTTGATTATCTTGCCACAAGCGCTGAAAATCTCGATCCCGGGCATCGTTAACGTCGCCGTGGGCCTGTTCAAGGATACCACACTGGTGTCGATCATCTCGATGTTCGATCTGGTTGGTATGATCCGTGGACCGATCCTCGCCTCGACTGATTGGAACGGCGTCTATTGGGAACTCTGGGGCTTTGCTGCCCTTCTGTTCTTCATCGTTTGCTACGGCATCTCGCAATATTCACAATGGCTGGAACGTCAACTCCAGACCGACCACCATTAAGGAAAGGCTGTACTCATGGCTGAACAAGCAAAAGCATTGAAGGTCTCTGACGAGGTCGCAATTAGCATCCAGAATATGAACAAATGGTACGGCACATTTCATGTGCTGCGCGATATCGATCTGACAGTCTATCGAGGTGAACGTATTGTTATTGCGGGCCCGTCCGGTTCTGGTAAATCCACGCTGATCCGCTGCATCAACGCATTGGAAGAGCACCAGAAAGGCCGGATCGAAGTGGACGGCACGGTGTTGTCATCCGATGTGAAAAACATCGACAAGATCCGGTCAGAGGTTGGCATGTGCTTTCAGCACTTCAATCTTTTCCCGCATCTGACAATCCTCGAGAACTGCACGTTGGCACCGATCTGGGTTCGCAAGACACCCAAGAAAGAAGCCGAAGAGATTGCGATGCATTTCCTTGAGAAGGTCAAGATTCCCGATCAGGCTAACAAGTACCCCGGGCAACTGTCCGGTGGCCAACAGCAGCGCGTGGCAATTGCGCGCAGCCTGTGTATGCGCCCGCGCATCATGTTGTTTGACGAACCGACGTCTGCGCTTGACCCCGAAATGATCAAAGAAGTTTTGGATACAATGGTCGAGCTTGCCGAAGAAGGCATGACCATGCTCTGCGTGACTCACGAGATGGGTTTTGCCCGTCAGGTTGCAAACCGCGTGATCTTTATGGATGAAGGTCAGATTGTTGAGCAGAACGAACCGGAAGAGTTCTTTAACAATCCCCAAAGCCCACGGACCAAGCTGTTTCTTAGCCAGATCTTGGGTCACTAAGTCTGAAAAAAAATAGGGCGGGGGAAACCCCGCCTTATTTTATTGCGGTGCGGGTAAGTCGCGAGGTACGACGATCTGGCTCATCTTACCCATGTGCCAATGGACGTCGGACCAATCGTCAACATCGAATGTCACGGCAAGAGTTGCACCCGTCGGGTAATGGCTGATTCCGTCCCCATTTGGCGGCGTCTTGACGATCATTTCCGCCATAGCTGCGATGCCCGGATTGTGGCCGACGACCAAGACAGTTTCACCAGTCGCATCCTGCAGCTTCGCCAAGATGCTTTCGGCATCGGCAAGGTATAAGTCGCGCGTGAAGTCAACTTTAACACCATTTTCAAGGCTGAGCTTTTCTAACGTTTCGGAAGCGCGCTTGGCTGATGAGCACAAGACAGCATCGGGGTGAAGCCCCTTATCAGCTAACCACTGCCCCAGCGCGGTGGCATTGTCACGGCCGCGGGCGCTTAACGGTCGGTCATGGTCAGATGTTTGTGCATCTGCCAAATCCGATTTTGCATGGCGCATCAGTATCAAACGTTTCATCTTAACCCTTGCGGATAATGCTGCCAGCTCCGTGTTCGGTGAACAATTCAAGCAGGCATGCATTGGGCGCACGACCGTCCAGAATGACAGCGGCACGTACGCCACCTTCGATCGCTTGGAGCGCAGTTTCAGTTTTGGGGATCATACCGCCGGCAATCGTGCCGTCCGCGACCATTTCGCGAATCTGTGCCGCAGTCAGTTCTGTCAGAACCTCGCCTGCGGCGTTCTTGACGCCTGCCACATCTGTTAGCAGCAAAAGGCGATCTGCCTTTAATGCGGCCGCAATTGCGCCCGCTGCCGTATCGCCATTAATGTTGAATGTCTCGCCATTGCGGCCCATGCCCAAGGGCGCGATCACCGGAATGATGCCCTTGTCAGCAAGATCACGCAATAGGCGTGGATTTACTTCGGTAGGGGCTCCTACAAGGCCCAATTCGGGGTCTTCCTGATCACAGATGATCAACCCGCTGTCTTTGCCTGACACGCCCACACAGCGCCCGCCCTGGGCTGTGATGGCTTGAACGATGCGTGCATTCACAAGGCCCGACAAGACCATCTCGACCACTTCCATGGTTGCGGCGTCAGTCACCCGTTTACCATTGATGAATTCGGACTTGATATCGAGCCGTTTAAGCATGCTGTTGATCATCGGGCCACCGCCGTGAATGATCACCGGGTTCACGCCAACTTGACGCATTAATGCAACGTCGCGCGCGAACTCTTCCATCGCCTCGTCACTGCCCATGGCATGGCCGCCCAACTTGATGACCACAGTCGCGTCAGCATAGCGTTGAAGATAGGGCAAAGCCTGGCTTAGGGTTTGCGCTGTGGCGATCCAGTCGCGGTTCATGTCTTGTTTTCTCATTCTATACCTAAGGTGCACACCACGGCGCTCTACTCTAACGTGCTGATAATCGCACGTAATGTGGGAATACCCCAACCTTTTTCCGATGACGTCACAACGATTTCTGGATAGGCGGCTGGGTGCTTGGCTAAAGCAACGCGTACCTGGTCCAGGATCTTGGCGCGATCGACCTCTTTCACCTTGTCTGATTTGGTTAAGACGCATTGAAACGTCACCGCCGAGCTATCAAGAAGCGACATGATTTCGTCGTCGACTTTTTTCACGCCGTGGCGCGCGTCGATCAAAAAAAACGCCCGGCGCAGGGTTTGACGTCCGGACAGATACTGTTTGAGCAGGCGTTGCCATTTTTCAACCACAGGGAGAGGTGCGTTCGCATAGCCGTAGCCGGGCAAATCGACGAGGTAAAGCGCGTCACCAGCTGTGAAATAGTTGATTTCTTGCGTGCGCCCCGGCGTGTTGGAGGCGCGGGCAAGCGCCTTCATTCCGGTCAGCGCATTGATCAGAGTTGATTTACCGACGTTAGACCGCCCAGCAAAGCAAACCTCCATGCGGTCGGCGGGTGGAAGCCCGTCCATTGCAACGACGCCCTTTACGAACTCGGTTTCGCCGGCAAACAACATCCGGCCTTTTTCGGCGGTGAACGCGTCAGGTTCGTCGGCGACCTTAAATTGAATTTGCATCAGATTACCTCTGCTTTATCACCAAGCGCGATATCGCCTGATTGGATGACTTCAGCATAAACGCCAAAATCCTGATGGCCAAATGCGCTGTTCAAGATGTCTAGCATCGCTGTGTCGCGCCTGCCGGTGATTGGGTTCGTGTTGATAACGGGGCACCGTTCGATAGGCTCCCGAATGCGCAGAACTGCGGTGCCAATTTTGACGTCGCGACCGATCCAGCCAAACTCGGCCCATGCTGCGACATCGTCCAGCCAGATGTTACCACGCCAGCGTTCCTTAGTGATCTCGACCCCTAAGGCGTCAGCCACGGCAAGGTGTGAGGCTGTGTTCATGATCGATATTGACGGATAGTCGCTGTCTGTCATGCCGCGATTTGGTGCCGCGACAATGGCTGTAGGGGCCGCACGATTTTCCGGGCAAAGCGGGGCGACCCACTCCAGAAATGCGGAAGTGTGATCAGGGTCATCAGGACAGAAGGATAGCGGCGCAAGATCCTGATGGGTTAAGGTCAGCCGTCTGTTAGCAACGTCAAGCTTTGCCCAAATACCGGCAAGGCCGGGGGTGCGGGACCCAACCACAAAATTGTGGCAGCTTGCCCACGCAGGCTGGCTTTCGTTAAATTTTGTTGCTTCGTGGGTCACAGCCCACACCCGATCCCAAGGCATGGTTTGCCCTTGGATCAGGTGCGCCTGTGTAATCGCCTCGCGCCCGTGGCTTTTAATCGGATGCCGGTAAAGGGCGCAAACCTGCATTATTTCTTGCCTTTGGTCGGTGCCTTAGTGTCGTTTGCAGCTTTCTTGCTCTTGCGCTTCAGTCCGCCGGTAATGTTGCCCAAAAGGTAAGGCTTATACCCTTTGCTT
>JAPKCR010000296.1 GCA_026421135.1 Sulfitobacter sp.
GCGACATCTCAACGATTTTGGTGAAGATTTTGATACCGGTCAGGCCGAAGATCAACATGAAAATGTTGGCGGTGAACAAGGCACCGACAATGAACCAGAACATATCGGGCTGATCGACCATCAGCATAGGACCGGGATTGAGCCCATGAATAAAAAGCGCGCCGATCATGATGGCGGTCACCGCATCGCCGGGGATACCCAAGGTCATCATAGGAATGAACGCCCCGCCGACTGCCGCGTTATTGGCGGTTTCGGGGGCGACCAACCCTTCCATCGCACCCTTGCCAAAGGGAACTTTTGGGTTTTTTGTGACCCGTTTTGCGTGATCATATGCCATCAAAGCCGCGATATCGCCACCCGTGCCGGGCAGCGCCCCGATCACCACCCCGATGGTCGAGGTTTGCAGCGACAACGGCAGATATTTACGAATGGTTCCAAACGAGGGGACAATTTTGTCGATCTTCTGCCGCACGGCCTTCATGTTAACGTTCTGCAGTTGCATCAGCGCCTCGGACACGCCGAACATGCCGATCATCACGGCGATAAAGGAGATCCCGCCCTCCATGATCTGAAAGTCAAAAGTGAAGCGTTCCGTGAAGGTGAGCGGGTCGCGGCCCACCGCACCAATGGCGATGCCAAGAGCACCCGCGAAGATACCCTTGACCATCGATCCGCTGGATAGCGATCCGACCAACAGGATCCCCAAGACCGCCAGCAACATGTAGTCACGTGGCTGAAAGCCAAGAGCGAATTCGGAGACGAAGGGCGCAGCAAGCGCCAGTACTAGGATGCCGATCAGACCGCCGAAAAACGACATGACTGTGGTGACGCCAATAGCTTGGCCGGCCTCGCCACGTTGCGCCATGGGGTAACCGTCCATCGCGGTTGCGATGGCTGATGGGGCACCGGGGATGTTCAGCAGGATCGCCGTTCGGGACCCACCGTAAACACCACCCATGTAGATGCCGACCATCAGTGAAATCGCAGGATAAACATCCCATGAAAAGGTAAAGGAAATCAGGATCGACACCGCCATGGTGACGGAAAGACCGGGGATAGCACCGATATAGATGCCTGCGAAGGTGCCAACGCCGACAAGCAAAAGCAGTTCAGGCTGGGTGAAAACCGTAAGCATAGCGAGAAACGTTTCCATTAGGACGCTCCTGCAGACATGAGATTGCGGAAATATTGGATAAACTCGGCCTCAGGCAGAATACCCGCAGGCAAAAGAACCGTGAAAACCACACGAAAGACAATCCAGATCACAACCAGCGAGCCCAAGGCGACTGTCAGCGTATAGCCCCAGCCTCGCTTGGCCAGCACCTTAATCGTGATGATCAAAAACAACGCCGCCGTCAGAACAAACCCGAGCGGTTGCAAGAGCAAGCCGAATACGATCAGAAAACCTACAAAAAGGATCACGGTGCCCGGCAGGATATCCTTGGAAATCGTTTCGGTTGTAACTTTGGGCAAACGCGCTGTACGCAAGACGACAACAGCCGCTGCAATCACCATCACGAGCGTGGTCGCCATGGGAATGGCCCCCGGCGCGGACAATGCATCGAAACCGGAAATGCCGTAAGCGCTATAAAGCAGGAACAGGCTGGCCCCCGTCAGGAACAGAGCAAATCCCAATTCGCCGGGTCGCCGTTTTTCGACATATCCTCCTGGCGTCGCGTCGGATGTGCCGTCGTGGTGATCTAAGTCGCCTCTAAACTCCGGATCCATGATCCTCTCCTCCCTGGATTTGAACCGGGCTTCCTCCCCCGGAACGCAAAGCGCCGCCCAGCATTATCAGGTGCGGGCGGCACCAAGTTTGGCAGGCCCGAAGGCCGGCCGACCGACAATGTCGGGATTCATATTAAGGACGGACGATGCCGAACTCTTCTGGGGACGTCTTGGCCAAACCAGCGTCTTGAAGGAGCCATGCTGTACCTTGCTGCCATTTCGACAGGAATGCGGTCGCTTCTTCGCCACTGATGCCCATCATGGTAAAGCCACGATCGTCCATCAGCTTTACGAAATCAGGGTGTGCAGAGCCTTCGGTATAGGCCGCGCTAAGCTTGGCAACGACATCATCAGGTGTCCCTTTTGGCGCGAAAACACCAAAGAACGGGCCCCAAGGCAGGTATGTGCTATAGCCGTCGTTGAACGAGGTGACGATTGGCACATCTGGCAGTTTTCCGTTTGTTTCAACATCAAAGATCGCGATTGGTTTGATCACACCAGCGCGGATGCTTTCGATTGCGGCACCCAAAACAGCTGGCATTACTTCGATGGCACCACCTTGCAAGGCGGTCAACGCAGGGCCGTCACCATCGTAAGGCACGGAGATCACGTCGAGCTTACCTTCGACTGTGTCCATCATCGCTGTGATAACGGATGGCAGACCGCCTGGACCTGTTGCGCCCATCTTCAACGCGCCAGGGTTCGCGCGGATATAGTCCATCATACCTGCGTAATCGTCGAATGGCGCGTCGTTGTTGGCCACAAGGATCGGCGTGCCGCGCGCAAGGATGTTGATTGGCGTGAATTCCGAATAGTCTTTGTCGCCAAGGCCCATGATCTTGTACAGCAGCGGGTTTTCCGCGCCCATAAGCAGCGTGTATCCATCCGCTTTTGCGTCCGCGACATAGTTCAGCGCGATCGCACCGACAGCGCCGGTCATGTTCTGCATAACAACAGTCCCGCCAAGTGCTGCTTCGGCGTGGGGCGTCACAGACCGCATCACGGTGTCAGTCGATCCGCCGGCACCCCATTGGATGATACCTTGGATTTCCTTGGTCGGGTATTCCTGAGCCATTGCAACGCTTGTGCTCAGCCCAAACGCAACAAGTGCGCCAATCAGTTTATGAGACATATTTGTCCTCCCTAAGTGTTCTTTTGCCAACGATTCGCTCCTCGCATCGCTGTCATGGCTTCTCTTATGTACCTCGTGGTTAATTTGTCAATTAAAATGTACCTCAGAGTTAATTCTGTGCTATTCGATTACAGGAATCAAATAACAGGGGGGGCTTTACGATGGATAGCAGCAGCAATGAGGCATCCGGAAACCGCAAAACATCGTGGAAAAAGAACCCCGAGGCCGTCAAAGAGAACATCCTGACAATCGCTACAGAGGAATTTGCAGCGCAGGGGCTTTCTGGCGCGAATATCAACGAAATCGCAAAGAGAACGGCGACCTCGAAGCGGATGATTTATTACTATTTCGGCGACAAGGAGGGGCTATACCAGCACGTCCTTGAGCGAGTGTACTCATCATTACGCGATATGGAACAGGCGTTGAATGTCGCTGGCCTTGAACCTGTCGCGGCGCTACGCCGACTGACCGAGGCGACGTTCGATTCACATGTTAACAACCCGCAGTTCATCCGTCTGGTTATGATCGAGAACATTCACAACGCAGAGTATATTGAGAAATCCGAAATCATTCCAAAACTAAACAAGGCTATCATCGACAAACTCACTGACGTTTGTGACCGAGGCAAAGCGAGCGGCGTATTGCGCATGGATGCTGACCCACTTGAACTCCACTGGATGACCAGCTCAGCAAGTTTCTACAATGTTTCCAACATGGCAACGTTCTCAACTTCATTCGGCAACAGCCTATTTACAGATGAAGGTCAAAAGAGGTTACGCCGACGCGTTGTTGATATGGTCTTGGGCGCGGTGGTTGTTGGGTACCAGCCATGAATCCAGTGATAAGTGCTGGCGTCTCGAACTACGTCATTCAACGAAGGCTATTAGTAACCATCGGTAATTTTCGCTTCAAACGTAGAGCGCAAAAAACGAATATTTGAGAAGTCATGGCCAATTCATCCTTTGATCGCATTGGAGTTTGCCAGTTGCAAACACTGCCCCTTGCGCATTGCTGCCCATCGTCGCCCATGCCGCGAATGGCGGCTCCTCGCCTATTGTGTTGAAAAACTCGCCTCTTTGCCCGGACGGGCCGGGCTTACAGAATGCCTTCCTGCAAAAGCGCCCCACTGAGAACCGCGATCGCCGTTTGGCCTGCCGCAAAACAGAGTTCTAAATTTTCACGGCGATTTTCGCGTGGCGGAGTTTTTCAAAAAATAGGCCCTCTTCTGCTGCGGACCATAGGCGATATTGGTTCTCGCGAATCTCTCCATAAGGTATGTAGCACCACAGTAGCACCAGACACTTACTCCAAAACGCAAAAAGCGCCCCAAAGGGCGCTAATGCACTGATACTAAATCAGGATATTGGTTGCGGGAGTAGGATTTGAACCTACGACCTTCAGGTTATGAGCCTGACGA
>JAPKCR010000297.1 GCA_026421135.1 Sulfitobacter sp.
CAGATCAATATCTGATCAGTTCAGGTAGGGCGTTGGATCGACGCTGTCAAAGCCGTTGCGCACTTCGAAGTGGACGAATGAATTATCGCCGCTGCGCAGCTTGGCGATGGTTGTTCCCTTTGAAACACTGTCACCTTTTGCCACGCTGACATTCGCGACATTGGCATAGACCGTCAGCAGGTTATCGGGGTGGCGGATTACGACAATCGGCACACCCTCGGCGCTTTTCGTGATCGCAGCAACAGTACCGCTATCGGCAGCCTTTACTGCGTCGCCGGGGGAACCTTTGATGTTGATTCCCTCGTTTTTACCTTTGGAATAAGCACGGATAATGCTGCCTTGAACCGGCGGCATCATGCGCCCAGAGGAAACTGGCTTTGTGGTTTTGCCAACATCCGCAACTGGCTTGGTTGCTCCGGTCGTTGCTGCGGGCTTTGGCGCGGCGTCAACCGGGGGAAGTGGCTTTGCGGCACTAGGTGGCGTAGGTGTCGGCGATCCCGCACCAGGAAGCGTTGTTGCGACAGCTGTGGCAGTGGCTGCTGCAGGCAATGCGGCACTGCGCTGTGGTGCAGCTTGCTGCGGGACAGGGATCAACAGGAACTGCCCTTCTCGGATCGAGAAGTCAGCCCCCAAGCCATTCCATTCGGCCAAAGTGGTGACCGGAACGGCATAAAGCCGGGCGATCGTATAGGCGGTCTCGCCGCGTTCCACCCTGTGGCGTACAGGTTCGCGGCCTGTCTGCTTGAGCGGATTTTCGCGTGTCTGCGTTGCAGGAAGGGCAGCGGTCTGAATACTGGAAGAGGCAGGCGCATTGTTTATCGCACTGCCGGCAAGCGTTTGGATGTCGATCGCTTGCGTTGTAATCGGGCCGGTACCGGACGCACCAGTGGCGGGGGATGGCTCCGCAACGCGGCTCTGCAATGCGATAATCTCGCCTTTGCGCAGGGGCACGGTCGGATCAATGCCATTGTAACGCGACAGCGCACCCACATCAGCGCCTACCCGGTTGGCCACATCGGTCAAGGTATCGCCGCGTTGGGCAACAACCACTTGATAATTCGGATAAGAAATAACGCCCCTGTTGTCCGGGGTGGGTCGGCTGGCGAGGGGGCCAGTTGCAGCATCAGCCGTGGTAAAACCATCGCCAAAACCGCCGCGCATATCCAAATCTAAGGGTCGATCACATGCAGCCAACAACAGCGCGCTGCTGCCTGCCAGCACCGTCAACCTAAGGGTTCGGGTCGCCATCGGGTGGATCATCTGCTCGTCCTCATGTCTTTTGCGGCTTATAGCCATTGGCCTCCATGTGGTCTGGAGTTACCTTATCTATACAGCATTTAGCTGTCTTTGCCCAATCCTTCAAGCAAGGGTACAAAGCGCACCTTGCGCAGTTCGTCATATTCAAGACCACTCTCGGTTTTGCGTACCCGGATCAAGTGCTGAACGGCGTCAGACTGGCCCACAGGGACCACCATGATCCCGCCGACTTTTAGCTGGGCGACCAAGGGGCCGGGGGGGTCTTCGGCGGCGGCTGTCACGATAATTCGGTCGAAAGGGGCCTGTTCGGGCAATCCAAAACTGCCGTCCGCTGTGATTGCCGTGATGTTTGTCAGATCAAGTGCATCAAAGATTTCGCGGGCTTCCTGCACAAGTCTGCGGTGGCGGTCGATCGTATAGACCCGCCGTGCAAGCTTGCTGAGGATCGCGGCCTGATAGCCAGACCCCGTACCGACCTCGAGCACCTTGTCGCGGGGTGTTACCTCAAGCGCCTGGGTCATCAGCGCCACAACAGATGGTTGGCTGATTGTCTGACCACAGGCAATCGGCAGTGGCATGTCCTCGTAGGCGCGAGACGCGAAAAGGCCGCGGATGAAGGGGCCCCGATCGATCTGCTCCATTGCGTTCAAAATGCGCGTTTCGGTCACGCCTTTTGAGCGCAAAGCATAGAGGAACTGCATCTTGCGTTCCGCGACGGAAATGTCGTCTTCGTCGTTCATGTATTGATGGCTTTGAGTGTTGCAAAGCTGTCATGCGCGGTAAAGTCAGCGCGCATGGGCGTCACGGAAATATAACCTTGCAAATTCAGTGCTGCATCGGTGTCAGTGGCCGTTGGAATTTGCTGGTCCGCCCCTTGGATCCACAAATACCGACGCCCTGCTGGTGACACGTGGGGTGTAGTGGAAAAGCTGGTATCGCTTCGGATGCCTTGAGGTGCCAGGCGGATCCCTTGCACGTCTGCAGCTGCAGTGGGGGGGAAATTGACGTTGTAAAAAAGACGGTAGCCCTCGGTATGGGCGGGCGTGGCGTCCAGAATGCGGCGGACAACGTCCACACCATGCTCAGCTGCGGCCTCGAATGCGTCGTCAAGGATGCGATTGTTCGGACCGAAATACTGCGACATGGCGATTGCGGGGATCCCTTGGAGGGCCGCTTCCATCGCACCCCCGATGGTACCGGAATACAACGTGTTCTCGGCGGCGTTATTGCCACGGTTTACCCCGGACAGAACCAGATCGGGCGGCGAATCCTTCATAGAATCGTGCAGAGCGGCCAAAACACAATCTGCCGGACTGCCTTCGACAGAAAATTGGTGCTTGCCGATCCGTTCGACCATCATTGGGCGGGTGTAGCTAATGCAATGGGCAACCCCGGATTGTTCATAGGCAGGGGCGACGGTCCACACTTCACCTTTAGGACCCGCCAATGTGGTTGCGATGGCGTGAAGCGTCTTGAGGCCCGGTGCGTGGATGCCATCATCGTTAGTAATCAAAATGCGCATAAAGTCCCCTTTGTGCCTTGATAAGCGAGGGACGTGGGCGCGGCAAGGAGGGAGCCTTGAGCGAGTATATTTTTACACCAGAGAAGAACGGAGCGCGGCCAGTATTCGGGCTGCTTCGGCATGCGGGCTGGCCAGATCATCGCGGGATTCGCCGGGATGGAATCGTGCACGTGTCGCCGTGGGCATGGGGGCCGGTGTCATGATATGTATCTTTGGCCCGATCTTGGCGGTTTCTGCCTGCCAAGATTTCGCGAGTGCGATTTGTGCAGCTTTGGTTGACCCGTAAGCCCCATAGAACTTGGACCCGACCACCGGATCATCGAAAAACATTGCTTGGCCGGATTGTCCAAGCAAGGGCGACACATAGGTGATCAAAGTAGAGGTCGCCGTGATATTGCAGGCCACCGATTTTGCCATGTCTTTGGCATCTACGTGATCGGTGGGAGCAAGGGGGGCTGCGTGAATCGCGGTGTGGCACCACAGATCAAGGCTGCCCCAGCGGTCAAAAATGCCACGGCACAAGGTGGCCATCGCATCGGCACTGGTAATGTCCATCGGGGCCAGCGTCGCACTGCCGCCACGGGCCTGGATGCGGTCATCCAGTTCCTCAAGCGCGCCGGTGGTTTTTGCCACAGCGATGATGTGATGGGTTTCGCAAAGCGCTTCGGCCAAGGCAGCGCCCAAGCCGCGCGAGGCACCTGTGATCAATACAGTTTTTTGTGTCATGGGGGGGATATGCGCGGGGGAATGCGCCGCGTCAAGGGGGGGCTTGGCCCAGTGGCCGATGGGCGGGCCCTGTTAACCTTTGCGGTGATAGGTAAAGGTCAGGCGTGCGAGGTGATCAATGGCTTGGATGGGCAGGGGCGCACCGATGGGTACGCGCAATGCCCGGTTGGTTTCATACTCAAATTCAGTTGGATAGATATCGCGCATTGTGGCGCTTATCGTGGTTTTACAATCGACATAGAGTGCAAGGCTTTTTGGTGCGCTGTCTTGCCAATTCAGCCGCAGGGTGCTGCCTTGTCGGGCGCGCCGTGGCCGCCATGCGGGTTGGCCCCATTTCAGGCTTTCGTCGAGAGGGCCGACGTCTGCATCTTGTGCGGCCTTAAGAATAAGGGCGCGCATGTCGTTAAACTGATCGCGCGCCGGGGCGGGCCATGGGGCGATTGTACTGTCGAATGGGGTGGTCATGTAGGCAGCTTGCTCGCGGCGGTTCGGATTATCAAGTGTGCCGGTGGTTTTTGCGACAGCAATGATGTGATGGCTTTCGCGAAGCGCTTCGGCCAAGGTGACACCTAGGCCACGGGATGCACCGGTAAGGAGAGCTGTTTTTCTCACTCAAGCCGTTTTCACCCAGTCGCCGGGACCGTCAAGTGCGACCCCGGCTTTTGCCTGCTATGCTGACTGTTTGCCGGAGTTCTCCACGGCATCGGCGATCCGCTTGGGTGTTGGGTCGTCACCGGGGGTGGGCCAACCTTCGCGTTG
>JAPKCR010000298.1 GCA_026421135.1 Sulfitobacter sp.
TCTTATCCGTCATCGGATCATCGGTTTCCATCGCTCTGCGCAATGTTCTGATTTTCAGTGGCGGCTTGATCCTGATGTTGTTCACCTCGGCCAAGTTGACAGCAATGGTGCTCTTGCTGGTTCCGGCTGTAGTTGTGCCAATTCTTGTCCTGGGCCGCAAACTTCGGGTGATCAGCCGTGAAAACCAGGATTGGATTGCGGCAAGTTCGGGTAATGCATCCGAGAGCCTGAGTGCAGTGCAGACCGTGCAGGCCTTTACCCACGAGGCCGCCAGCCGCGCACAATTCGCGCAAATGACCGAAGCATCCTATGACGCAGCACGCCGCCGGATCAAGACGCGGGCCTTGATGACAGTTATTGTGATCTTTTTGGTTTTTGCCGGTGTTGTCGGGGTTTTGTGGATGGGTGCACGCGACGTGCGGGCGGGTGATATGACCCCCGGTGCGTTGGTGCAATTCGTGATCTATGCCGTGATGGTGGCAGGCGGCGTGGCCGCGCTGTCTGAAATCTGGGGCGAACTGCAGCGTGCGGCAGGGGCCACGGAACGTCTGGTTGAACTGCTGCAAACAAATGATGATGTGCGCGACCCTGCGGCATCAACCGCTTTGCCAACGCCTGTTTCAGGGCGCATCGCATTTGAGAACGTACATTTTTCCTATCCCGCACGCCCCGGCGCGCAGGCGCTGGAAGGCGTGAATCTCACCATCAATGCGGGTGAAACCGTTGCTTTTGTCGGGCCGTCCGGCGCGGGAAAAACGACGATCATCCAGATGATCCTGCGGTTTTATGATCCGCAATCGGGCCGCATCACCTTGGATGGCGTCGACCTGCGGGACGTTGCGCGTGATACGTTCCGCCGTTCGGTCGCACTTGTTCCGCAAGACCCAGTTATCTTTGCCGCGTCTGCGCGTGAAAACATTCGTTTTGGCCGCCCTGACGCAACCGACGCCGAAATCATTGCAGCCGCCGAAGCTGCGGCTGCGCACCAGTTCATCAGCGCATTGCCCGACGGATATGACGCATATCTGGGGGAACGTGGTGTGATGCTGTCGGGAGGGCAAAAGCAGCGGATCGCGATTGCCCGAGCAATCTTGCGCGACGCACCTGTGCTGCTGCTGGATGAGGCCACCAGCGCCTTGGACGCCGAAAGCGAGCGCGCGGTGCAGGCGGCAGTGGACAAGCTAAGTGCGGACCGCACTACACTGATTGTTGCGCACCGTCTGGCGACCGTCAAAAAGGCGGATCGCATCGTGGTTTTGGAAGCGGGTCGGATTGTCGACATGGGAACCCATGACGAACTGGTCGGCAAAGGCGGGCTCTATGCGCGATTGGCCAGATTACAGTTCACGGACGGCATCGCCGCTGAATAAAACACTTGTTTATCTCAGTCGAAAGTGGAAACAATCACGCGAATTTGTATCCAAAGGGAGATCAACATGGGTTTGTGGAGTTTCGTAAAAGACGCGGGCAAAAAAGTGTTTGGCGGCGATGACAAGGAAGTCACAGGCTCGGCCCTGCAGGATGAACTGAAAGATCTGGGCCTTGATGCCGAAGGACTGGACATTCAGGTTGATGGCGACAAGGTCACCGTCAAAGGCAAGGCTGTAAGCCAAGAGATGAAAGAAAAAGTCATTTTGGCAGTCGGCAACGTCGAAGGTGTTGCAGCCGTCGAAGAGGACATCAGCGGCGGTGACGGCGACGGCACGTTCCACACCGTTGAAAAGGGCGACACGCTTTGGGCCATCTCGGCCAAGACCCTAGGCAATGGTGCCCGCTATGAAGAGATTTTTGAGGCCAACAAGCCGATGCTGAAGCACCCTGATAAGATTTATCCGGGTCAAATGCTGCGTATTCCAGCGAAGTAATCTGGCAACGTTCCCAATCGGGATCGCCATATCGGACAAGTAGCAAGAGCGGCAGAAATATTCTGTCGCTCTTTTTGCGTTTTACACGCCAGAAATATGGTTGACGCAACGTTCAATCCACGTCGGACGCTTGCGGAATTCGAATTTAGCCATCATCCTTAGTTTTAGGGAATAACTGGATGCGGGCAAACCGCACCATAGGGAGGACTACAATGTCATTTGCTGGGATCGAAGACCGTAATGCAATCGAGGCAGAGATGCCGTGGGAAGACCGCGACGTCGCCAAAACAATGTGGAGCTTGCTTAGCAATACGGCTAGCAAATTTCCAAATCACAATGCAATCAGCTATCAACTTTTTTCCGGTCCTAAGGACCACGCCGAGACGCTGACATGGTCACAATTGCGTGGACAAGTCGGCCGGTCGGCGAACCTTTTCCGCTCGCTGGGTGTGGGGCCAACAGATGTTGTCGCCTATGTCCTGCCGAATTGTAATGAAACCGTCATTACGTTGCTTGGCGGCTCGGTTGCAGGCATCGCGAACCCCATTAACCCGTTGCTTGATGCCGAACAGATCGGGTCGATCCTGCGCGAAACCAAAGCTAAGGTTGTCGTGACCTTGCGGCCGTTCCCCAAAACAGATGTGGCGCAGAAAACAGCCGCGGCTGTCGCGTTGGCCCCGAACGTAAAGCATGTCCTTGAGGTGGATTTGTGTCGCTATCTGACAGCGCCGAAATCGTGGATCGTTCCGTTGGTTCGCCCCAAGCAGACGGTCAGCAACCACGCTACCTATCACAATTTCAACACCGAGATATCCAAGCAACCCGTCGAACTAACCTTTGATGACCCTCAGGAAGACCGGGTGGCATTCTATTTCCACACGGGCGGTACCACGGGCATGCCCAAGGTCGCGCAGCACAAATACTCGGGAATGGTCTATAATGGCTGGCTGGGTCACACGCTGCTGTACACGGAAAACGACAACATCATGTGTCCGCTGCCGCTGTTCCACGTCTTTGCATGCCACGTGATCTTGATGGCGGCGGTGACATCCGGTGCGCATGTCGTATTCCCGACGCCCCAAGGGTATCGTGGCGAAGGCGTGTTCGACAACTTCTGGAAGCTGGTCGAACGGTGGAAGATCACCTTTATCATCACCGTCCCTACGGCTATTTCCGCCAAGATGCAGCGCCCGATTGATGCTGACATCTCGACCGTAAAAACTGCGTTCTCTGGGTCGGCACCTTTGCCACTGGAACTGTTCCGCCGCTTTGAGAAAGCGACCGGCATCACCCTGATCGAAGGTTATGGTCTGACCGAGGCGACCTGTCTTGTGTCGTCGAACCCGACGGATGGCTTGCGCAAGGTTGGCAGTATCGGGATCACTTTCCCGTATACTGACGTAAAGATCATCAAGGGTACGAATAACGGCCCCGTAGAAGCTGCCGTTGACGAGATCGGCGAAATTTGCATTTCGAACCCCGGTGTTTATCCCGGCCACACCTATACCGAGGCCGACAAGAACAAAGACCTATACTATTTCGACAAGTATCTGCGCACAGGCGATCTGGGTCGGGTGGATTCAGACAAATATCTTTGGATCACAGGCCGCGCCAAAGACTTGATCATCCGCGGTGGTCACAACATTGACCCTGCCGAGATCGAAGAAGCGTTGCTGGGTCACGAAGCCGTTGCCTTTGCCGGAGCGATTGGTCAGCCAGATGCCCACGCAGGCGAAGTTCCATGCGCCTTTGTCGAATTGGTCGGCGGCGCGTCCGTGACCGAGAAAGAATTGCTCGATTTCTGCAAGGAAAAGGTTCATGAACGCGCGGCTCAGCCCAAGCACATGACGATTATGTCCGAGTTGCCCAAGACGGCTGTCGGCAAAATCTTCAAGCCTGAACTGCGCAAAATGGCAATCACCCGCATCTTTAACGAGGCGCTGGAGAATGCAAACTGCGCCGCGCGGGTGACGTCGGTGGTGGATGACAAGAAACGTGGTCTGCTGGCACAAGTCACCATGAACGGCGCGTCCGAGGCCGAAGTCGGCAAGACACTGGATGTGTATACCTTTGGCTGGCAAGCTGCGTGAGCCAACCCGACTATCGCGTTCTGTTGGACGATGAAATCTGGGCCTATATGAAACGGTCCGACGAATTCTATCCACCAGACGCAGTCGGGCTAACAATCGAAGATCAGCGCGCAGTCTATAACAAGATGTGTGCTGCTTTTCACCAAGGCCACCCTGAAGGGGTACAAACATGGGACGCACCATATGGTGGCGTCCCATGTCGCCGTTATGAGGTTGGCCCATCGGAAATTACAGTCGTGTATTAGCCTGGAGGGGGTTTCGTGGTCGGTGGGCTGGACAGCCACGATGATGTCTGCGCCGAGATATGC
>JAPKCR010000299.1 GCA_026421135.1 Sulfitobacter sp.
CCCGTTGCAAGTGCTGTGGTCATGAATGCGCGACGGGACATTTTTCCGGTAATTACCGAATGCTCAAGGCGCTCGAGCGCCGTATCAAAGTAATTGTTCATTGGTTTCCTCCCTTTGTACGGAACATCTTCCGCAGTTTTCTGTTTTCTATGCACTGAACCCTCCCGGTCAGCGCACCGCCTAAATTCCCATTCAGAGTTCAAAATTAGGTCACTCGTTAAACATGTGAGAACCTAATTACTTGGCACAGGGTGCGTGCTTGGTCTGCTAATGCTCTCGCAACCGCTCAGGCAAATCAGCCTCTCGCGTGCCATTTCCAAGGTTGAACGCCCCCCTCCAGACTTTCTGGCCCCGCAAGAGAGGCAAGGTCCGGATCGGAATGGCATCGCCTTCCGACAACGAAATCGTTTTGTCCCAGTCTTCCTTTTTCAAATCACGGAATTCGACATTCAAATGCACCACACTGTGGGCGTACAAATGCCGCAACGCCCGGGCAGGCAACGTCGCCGCAAGTTCGACATCGGGTTCCCAATTTGCCTCCTCCGGGGTTAACGTTTCACGGATACCTTTAAGGGCGATGGCCATAGCGCGTGCATGATAGCTGATGTCAGCAATCACATGACGCCGGGACCATCCGGACACCAGTGAACCGCCGTCTAGCTGGGCATCCGACAGGTTATTCAGTTCGCGGGCAAGATACGCTGTCCCCCGCCGAACTAGGAGAAGGTCTTCCGCAGGCGCGTTCGAAGCATCGTAGCGCGCCCCTTCGCCTTGGCGCACCTGTAATGCCGCACGCTCGGCCAGATCTGTCTCACGCTGGCCGGTCATGACTGACCTTCAACCCTTGTGCGCATGAAATGCAGCCGCTCAATGATCGGTGCATCCGAGAACCTGAACAGATCGAACCGGGTTTCCGATTGAAGCGACCATGACACCCACGATGGCACGACAAACATGTCGCCTTTTTCAAGGGTGTGCGTCTCACCGTTAAGGACCACTGCGCCACGTCCTTCAAAAACCTGAAATACGCTTGATCCGACTTCTTGTCGCGCAGCAGTTCGCGTGCCTTCACGCAGGCGGTGGAATTCGCATCTGATGGTTGGCATCACATCGCCACCCGTCGTTGGATTGACATAGCGGATTGCCGCGTGGCCCTGTTCAACGGTGGCGGGCTGGCCTTCGTCTTCCAAGAGCAATTGCTCAGTCAGAGCCCGATCTGTGAACTCCCAGCGATACGCACCAATTGGTGAGGCCACTGTATCTTGAAGCTGCGACAGCGGACGCAAACCCGGGTGACACCACAGCCGTTCCCCCTGTGAATAGTTCGGCGTGGCATAGTCAGTCACACGGTCAGAGCCGAACTCGAAAAATCCGACGTCCATCTGCTGGCTAAATGGAATATCCAGCCCGTCGATCCACGCCATCGGATGATCGGTATCATTGTGATGGCCGTGGAAATTCCAACCCGGCGTCAACAACAGATCGCCTCGGGACATACGCACCGGATCGCCGTTGACAACAGTCCACACGCCCTCTCCCTCTACGACAAATCGGAACGCGTTTTGGGAATGGCGGTGCTCGGGTGCCGTTTCACGTGGGCCGAGATACTGGATGGCGGCCCAAAGTGTAGGCGACACATATGCATTCGGGGCAAGGCCCGGGTTGGCAAGGCCTAGCGCCCGACGTTCCCCACCACGACCGACAGGCACCAGATCCCCGGATTGTTCGGCGAGTGGCAAAATCTTTGACCATCTCCAGACATGCGGGACGGCCTTCGGCTTTGGATGGACCGGCATAAGGTCGCCAAGTTGTGTCCAAAGTGGGATCAGGTTTTCTTCTGCAAACCCCTTATAAAGTGCGCGCAGTTCAGGCGTGTCGTCCGGCTGCATCGCGTGGCCGACAGTCTCGTGAGTAAGCGGTTCGTTCATTTTGTGGACCTCCTAGGTAAAACAGGTAAATGTCAGGCCGCATCAGGTTGTTCGGGCGGCGCGGCCTTTGCAAAGGCGGGCAGTTTTTCGAGCGCATCAAAGATGCGGGCGATGGTCGGCCATTGCTCAAGAGGGACGCCAAACCGGCGGTTGTTCCAAACTTGAGCATAAAGGCAAATATCGGCAAGTATCGGTGTGTTGCCATGGCAATAGATTCCGGTTGCTTCTGAACGGCTCAGCTCCAGTTCCAAAGCCTCGAACGAGAGTGATACCCAATGGGTAAACCATTCCTTTTGGCTCTCTTCATCTGCTCCGAACTGGTCGCGGAGGCGGAAAAGGACGCGCAGGTTATTGAGCGGGTGAATCTCGCAAGCAATCATGTAGGACAGCGCCCGAACACGCGCCCGACCGTCGGGATCACCCGGCAGGAGAGCTGGTTCGGGGTGGGTTTCATCGAGCCATTCGATAATCGCCAAAGACTGGGTCAGAAAGGTGCCGTCTTCTTTCTCAAGAGTTGGCACCAAACCTTGCGGGTTTTTCGCCAGATACTCCGGAGTTCGCGTTTCACCGTCCCGCAGTGAGTATGGAACGTAGTCGTAATCGAGCCCCTTGAGATTCAACGCGGCACGAAGCCGTGTCGAGGTCGACGAACGAAAGAAATTGTGAAGTTTCAGGGACATCATGTATTTCCTTGATGCGACATAAAGACTGGCACGCGGGCGGTTTTCAGCACCTCATGGGCCACGCCTCTGGCATGGAAGCCTGCAAGCTGGATGGCGTGCCGCAAACTACTGCCGTAGGCGTCTTCGCCGCTACAGGCTAAAAGTATGTTCTTGATCGTCATTTGATACACGCCTCCATTCCATATTATGTCTAGGCTGGCGGGCCGATCTTGGTTTCGATAGCACCAAGCCCCTCAATCGTGACGACGCATGTGTCGCCGGAAATCAGTGGCCCAACACCGGCGGGCGTACCGGTCATAATCAGATCACCGGGTTGAAGTTCCATTGAGTGGGAAAGGATCGATATGATCTCTGGGACCGACCAGATTAAATCGGCCAGATCAGCGTCCTGCTTGGTCTCGCCGTTAACCGTAAGCCGGATCGCACCCTTGTCCAGGTGACCAACATTCGCAGCGGCGTGAACCGGTCCAATCACCGCCGAGCGGTCAAAGGCCTTGCCCCAGTCCCATGGCCGGCCCTGCTCACGCGCTTTCAATTGCAGATCGCGCCGGGTCAGGTCGTTCCCAACGGCATACCCCCAAACATGCGAAAGGCTGTTCTCTTCCGAGATATTGCGCCCGCCTTTGCCAATGACCGCCACAAGTTCGGCCTCGTAGTGGAAATTTTCGGTCTCTGGCGGGTAGGCTACGATCTCTCCGGTCTCGACGACAGCATCTGCCGGTTTTGTGAAAAAGAACGGTGGATCACGATCCGGGTCTTTGCCCATTTCGCGCGCATGTGCAGCATAGTTGCGCCCAACGCAGAATATCCGGCGGACGGGGATGCGTTTATCACTGCCTTCAACGGCGACGGTGGGTTGTGGTGCAGGGTCGAACAGATAGTTCATTTGGTATTCCTCAGTTTTTTTAAGTACTAGATGACGGGGCCGCCAAGGATGCAGAAGTAGTTGTTCGGGCCCCGATCCAGAGCAGCGCCAGCAAGATGAAACCGGCACCATTGATCCAAAGCGTCCCGTCCCCGCCAATTCCCGGAGGCAGCAAAAGAGCCAGGCCACTGAGCGCAGTCAGGAATCTGCGAAAGTAGCCAATCGGCCCGCGAAGCCAGCCGACAAACGCGGCGGAAACAGCATAGACGCCGACGATGGCGGTGAAGACCACTGTGGCGATTTCCACCGGTTCGCCAATCAGCAAGAGTGCCGGCGAGAACACGAATAGAAAGGGAACGATGTAAGCGGTCCAACCGAACCGCATGGCTTCCCATGCTGTCGCCATCGGAGAGGCCCTTGCGATCGCAGCTGCAAAGAATGCACCGATGCCGATCGGTGGCGTCACCATGGACATCATCCCAAGGTAGAAGATGAACAGATGCGCGGCGATGGGCTCCACACCCGATTGAATCAGCGACGGCGCAATTAGCACCGCCAGCAGCAAATAGACGCCCACTGTCGGCATGCCCATGCCAAGGATCAGGCAGACCAGTGCCGAGATGAGAAGTAGCAGGAACAGGCTGCCTTGTCCCAGATCAACCAATGCAAAAGTTGCGGCAAACCCAAGCCCGGTGACGTTCAGCACGCCAATGATGAACCCGGCTGCCGCCGAAATCATGATGATCTCTGTGATCGAACGTCCGGTTTCGACAGCTGCAG
>JAPKCR010000300.1 GCA_026421135.1 Sulfitobacter sp.
CATAGCCAACCACAACAGCTAGCCCTGTGAGGATTGAAAACGTGCTGAGCCAATCCCACCAGCCGCCAGAGTACGCGCGTCCTGTGATTTCGATACCCTGAACCAAAGCGCCAAGTGCGATACCTTGCATAAATGCGGCGACAATTGATCCACCAAAAAACGCAACGTCCCAAACAGGTTTCCACCGTTCCGTCCGCCACCGATATTCAAATGCGACGCCGCGAAAAATCAGTGCCAGCAGCATCAAGATAATCGGCATGTAGAGCGCGGGCATGATGATGGCATAGGCCAGTGGGAAAACGGCGAATAAACCGCCGCCACCCAGCACCAGCCACGTCTCATTACCGTCCCATATAGGGGCGATTGAGTTCATCATCGTGGATTTCTCCCTCTCACCATCAGCGAGGGGGAATAAGATGCCAACACCAAGGTCGAAGCCATCAAGGATAACATAGGTAAGGACCGCAAATGCAATGATGCCGGCCCAGATAAAGGAAAGTTCAAACATCGTAAGGCTCCTTATTCGCCTGGGATTGAATCGGGGTCAGTTTGCATGATCGGGGTGATGCCAGCCGTGCGGATTGGTCCATCTTTGAGTGTTGGGTCAGGCTTGCTTGTCGGGGCGTTCATCATACGCAGGATATAGAAAGTACCAGCGCCAAAGACGAAAAAGTAGACCACAATAAATGCCAGCAGCGATGCGGCAACTGCGGGTGCTGCGACAGGCCCAAGACTGTCCGAGGTCCGTAAGACGCCGTGGACAGTAAAGGGCTGGCGCCCAACTTCGGTGGTGATCCATCCGGCTAGCACCGCGACGAAGCCAGTCGGGCCCATTAGAATTGCGGCGCGGTGCAGCCACTTGTCTTCAAACAAGCGTCCGCGAACGCGGCGCAGCAAGCCCCATGCACCAAGCCCAAGCATCGCAAATCCGAGGCCAACCATGATGCGAAAACTCCAGAAGATGATTGCGACTGGTGGTTCATCTTCGTCAGGGATCGTATCTAAACCGTCGAGGGGGGCACCCCATTTATGTTTCAGGATTAAACTGGACAGTTGTGGAATTTCGATAGCGTAGTCGATCCGCTTTTCTTCTGGATTGGGGATCCCGAACAGGATCAGTGGCGCGCCATGTGGATGGCTATCATAGTGACCTTCCATCGCCATGACCTTGGCGGGCTGGTGTTCCAGTGTGTTAATCCCGTGGAAGTCTCCCGCAAGAATTTGCAATGGTGTGACAACGACCAGCATCCACATAGCCATGGAAAACATCCGGCGTGCGGGCCCATCTTCGCGGTTACGCAAAAGATGCAAGCCACCCACGCCGCCAACTACAAGTGCCACAGTCAGGTAGGCAGCAAGCACCATGTGGATCAAGCGGTAGGGGAAGGATGGGTTAAACACGATTGCCCACCAGTCTTCGGGGAAAAACTGCCCCAGCTCGTTGATGCTGTATCCTGCGGGCGTTTGCATCCAAGAGTTCACGGAGAGAATCCAGGTTGCTGACATTAATGTGCCGAAGGCGACCATTGCCGTGGCAAACATATGAAGCTTGTCACCCACGCGTTCCCGCCCGAAGAGCATGATACCGAGAAAGCCCGCTTCGAGGAAGAATGCCGATAATACTTCGTAGGCCATGAGGGGCCCAAGAACCGGACCCGTCTTGTCCGAAAAGACCGACCAATTCGTTCCAAACTGGTACGACATCACAATGCCTGAAACGACACCCATGCCAAAGGCGACGGCAAATATCTTTTTCCAATAGTTGAACAGTGTCAGGTACGTTTCATCTTTTGTCCGCAGCCAAAGGCCATTCAAGACGGCCAAATAGCTTGCCAACCCGATTGAGAAGGCGGGAAAAATGATGTGAAATGAGACGGTGAACGCGAATTGCATACGCGCCAAAGTCTCTGCTGTGAAGCCGTCGAGCATGTGATTTGCCTCTATCAAAAGGTGTATGGTCCCCGCCGACAGCGGGAACCGCCGTTGTCTTAGTTACTTTGCGGACCAAAATCGGCCGATGTAATCATTCCATCGCCGTTGCGATCAATTTGGGCGACCCAAGCGGCTGAGTTGGATACGAACTCTTCTTTCGACACGTTACCATCGGTATTGATATCATTGAAGGCAAGGGTCAGACCCTCTTGCATCCGGCCGCCGCCTTTGCCGTGACCACCTGCGTTGTTTTCCATGTCTGCTGCGCGGGTTTCGTCAAACAAAACGTATTCCTCCCCACTTAACATCCCGTCTTCATCTTGGTCGAACATAACAAATATGTCGCCGCGACGTTCCGTGATTTCTTCAGAAGAAACAGAGCCGTTTCCGTCCAGATCCCAATTCTCTATGAAGTGAGAACCCGGAGTCTCTTGGGCCAAGGCAGCGAGAGGAATAAGCGCTGCACACATTGCAATTACAGTAAGTTTAGTCATGATTTTTCCAATTTTGTTAAACGGATAGGATTAAAGTTGTACGGTGCGCAGATACGGGCGAATGGTATCGTATCCTTGAGGAAATGCTTCGCTTGCGTCTTTATCCGTTACTGAGGGTGGGATGATCACTTTTTGACCTGGCACCCAATCGGCAGGTGTTGCGATCCCGAATTTGTCACCGGTCTGAAGCGCATCAATGACGCGTAGGATTTCATCAAAGTTCCGGCCAACACTCATCGGGTAGGTCATCGTCAAGCGCAGCTTTTTGTCGCTGTCGATGATGTAAACAGAGCGCACCGCGGCTGTTTCGGACTGTGAGGGGTGGATCATCTCATAGAGCTTGGCGATCTTGAGATCCGGATCAGCGACAATTGGAAAGCGCAGAGTCGTATCCTGCGTATCGTTGACGTCTTCGATCCACTTCAGGTGCTCTTCAACGGTATCCGTGCTGAGCCCGATCGGCTTTACACCGCGCTTTGTGAATTCGTCACTGAGTTGCGATGTTCGTCCCATTTCAGTTGTGCAGACGGGTGTAAAATCTGCTGGATGGCTGAAGAAAAAGGCCCATTCATCAGCGATCCAATCATGGAAAGAGATTGGGCCGGTGGTGGTGTCGGCGGTGAAATTGGGAACAATGTCCTCCAAAAGTAGTGTCATGGCTGTATCCTCTCATTGCGTTTGTCAGATCTATACGAGGAGGCGGGAGTGAGTTCAGTGACAAGATCACCAAACTTGCAAATAACATATATTTGAAATAGATGTTTTTTGTGGAGGACGATATGAAACTCACTGCTTATTCCAATTATGCACTGCGTTCGCTTCAACTTGCCGCCCTCAAAGCCCCGGATCGTATCAAGGTTGATGATGTCGTTAAGGTTCACGGCCTAGCGCGGCCCCATATTGTAAAGATAGTTCATGAACTGGGACTTGCAGGGTATCTTGAAACGATACGTGGACGTGGAGGTGGGTTCCGTTTGGCGCGGCCTGCGGATGAGATTATCATCGGTGATGTCGTGCGTATGACCGAAGGTCCGCTTGAACTGGTCGAGTGCTTCAATCCGGCAAAGAATACCTGTCCTTTGATCGGAATCTGTAGACTTTCACGCGCGCTGCAAACTGCGACAAAGGCTTTCATGGCGGTGCTTGACGACCTCACTTTGGCGGATATTGCGTCCAACAAGGGAGAGCTGTTGGCACGAATTGCGCCCATTGAAGAGGGTATCGTGGCACCGATGCGGATGACCCAATGAGCGCCATTGACTGGACTGAACGGTTCAAGGGAACCCAGGGCCTGCCGCGTCCAGTGCGCGACAGGCTTCTCGATGTGGCGCTCATTCGCAATCATAAGAAGGGTTATCAGGTGTTCGGGCCGGAAAACGTGCCAGATAGCCTCATTTTCCTATACGATGGAACGATCCGCGTTTCGCAGACCTCTGGTAATGGTCGAGACATTGTGTTGTACCGCGTCGATGCAGGCGAAAGCTGCGTTCTGACGACTGCCTGCATGTTGGCTGAAGAGGCTTATAACGCAGAAGGAGTCGCAGAATCTGATATCCAGGTGGTGGTATTGCCTAAGATGTCGTTTGACCGACTGGTCGCTGAAGAACCAGCTTTCCGATCGTTTGTCTTCGCAGCATATTCACGCCGCTTAATTGATCTGTTGCGGGTGGTAGACGATGTTGCTTTTGGACGGATTGATGTTCGACTTGCCGAACGGCTGGTGGTCTTGGTAGGTGGTGACAAAGAAATATCAGCCACACATCAGGACATCGCGAGTGAGCTGGGAACTGCGCGCGAAGTCATCTCGCGCGTACTGCATGATTTTCAAAA
>JAPKCR010000301.1 GCA_026421135.1 Sulfitobacter sp.
ACCGGAATTAGTTTAGCCGTTTGGCAGAAGGTCGGCGATTTCCTCGACCAGTTCTTCCTGCAGCTCTTTCATATCTGTGGCGTCGCCGGTGACGATGCGTTCGATGCCGTCATAGATCACCTGCGTGATCGCCAAGCCGTTGTCGCCGGGATAAGCCAGCCAGTCGCGCAGCAGCGGAAGCTGGTCCACGGCTATCTGTTTGTTGGGGTTCTGCTCGTAGAAATCGGCAAGAATGATCTCGTTCGCAGCCTTGTTTGGGGGCATATAGCCCGTGGTTTTAGCCACTTCCGCAGCGCCTTCACCTGACGTGATGAACTTCAACCATGTCCAAGCTGCTTCACGTACGGCAGGGTCATCGGAAGTTGAGGTCAACATCGCGGCGTTACCCCCCGCAGGCAGACCCATAGGCGCGCCATCAAGGCCGGGGAACGGGCCGGTCACGAGTTCGAAATCACCTTGGCTGCGCTCGACCGCGCCCAAAGCCGACGTCGACCAGAACATCATGCCGACATCACCCGCAGAGAAAGACGACAAAGCAGCCTTCCATTGGAGGTTCTGCATTTCACACTCGGTGAAGATTTCCTGCATTTGCTCCAGAGCGACCAGCGCCTCTGGACTGTCCATTGTCACGCGGCCGTCTTCGACGATGGCTTTATCTTGGCTCCACAACAGAGCCTGCACGAACCAGTTGCCGGTGATGTTCCAGCCCCAAAAGATCGGGTTGTCGATGCCGTTGGCCTTCATGGTCTTACAGGCTGCAATCACCTCGTCCCATGTTGTTGGCAGCTTTTCGATGCCGCCGCTCCGCAGGATGTCCATGTTGTAGTAGCCAACCGGCAGGGAGATCGAGAACGGCAGGCCATAGACTTCGTCGTCAAAGGTTGACAAAGACAGCATGGCTTCGTGGTAACCTTTTGTTTCAAAATCGGCCTCAGCAGCAATAAACGGGGCTAGCGACTGAGCAATACCTTTGTCGACCAGCGGCGCTTGGCGGTTCAGGCCCTGCATGGAAACGTCTGGCAGGTTGCCAGCAACGGCTTCGCGCAGGACGGTGTTAGTGGCGTCCTCATAGGATTCATATGTGGCGCGGAACTTCACCTCGATATTCGGGTGTGCCGCTTGGAAAGCGGGCATCATCGCTTCATAGGTGACATCAAAGAGGTGGCTGTAGGGATAGGCGAACTCGATTGTGACTTGGTCTTCAGCGAAAACAGCGGTGGCGGATAGTGCCAGAGCCATTGCAGTTGCGGTATTTTTCATTATTTCTACTCCAGTTGTTGGGATCGTCCAGTTTGGCGATTGGTAAACCCCAATGATGTTTCCCGTGTGGGGAGGCGATATCCCCACACGGGGCTATGGGTAGGGCGAGCCAAGGCGCGCCCTACTTCATTCCAGACAGCGTAATCCCCTCGATAAAGCGGCGTTGCGCCAGCAAAAACGCGACGATCAGCGGTGTAACAATAACGGTAGCTGTGGCCATCATCGGGCCAAAGAACGACCCATCCCCATCGCCCTTAAACTCGCGCAAGCCCAGTGGTGGCGTGAACAGATCACGGTTTCCGGTCACAACGATGCGCGGCCAAAAATAGTCGTTCCAATGGGCTACAACGGAAAAGATTGCGAAAGCCAGAAGCGCGGGGATCGCGGTCGGCAGCATGACTCGCCAGACGATGGCAAATTCGGTCATCCCGTCCATCCGCGCCGCGTCGATCAGGTCGTCAGGCACAGTCATAAAGAACTGGCGCATCAAGAAAATGCCAAAGACAGAGATCGTCCAAGGAACGACAAGGGCGGCGTATGTGTTGGTCAGACCAAGTTTAGCCAGCCCGATATAGAGCGGCAAAGCAATGGCGTGGACGGGGATCAACAGGCAGAACAGGACCAGCCCGAAGACCGCATCGCGCCCCCAGAATTTGAGCTTTGCAAGGGCATAAGCGGCGGGCAGGGCCACAACAATCTGGATCAAAAAGATCGATACGGTGACGATTACGCCATTGAGCAGATAACGGACAAGCGGCGCTTCGATGAAGGCCTTGGAATAATTGAACACCACGGGCCGCATCGAACAGTCCGATTCCGTTTCTGCCAAGAGTGCCGCCTGTACACCACCGTCATCTTGGCCGGGAAACCGCGTGCGGGCGGCTTTGATGTCGGCGCGATCGGGTTGGCGAAGGGCGACGCAGCGCGGGTCTATCATCATCTCTTGGCGGCCAAAGAACCCACCTTCACCCCGGTCGATCTCTCCGGGACTTTTGAACGAATAGCTGACCATCATGTAAAACGGCGCCAGCACGATAATCGTGCCGAGGATCAGCACCATATGTTTCCACCAATCGCGGGTCATCAGTAGTGCACCTTGCGTTCGACCAGCCAGCGCTGGATCAGGGTTAGAAACATGACGAATAACAGGAACAACATGGTGATGGCCGAGCCGATGCCAATTAGGTTCTGCTGAATGCCTTTCTCGAAGATCGCGAACATCATCACATAGGCGGATTTGTTCGGCCCACCGCCTTGGGGCCAGATGGCCTCGATGGTGTCAAAGACTTGAAAGGCGCGGATGCAAGAAATGGTCACAACAAAGACCGTGGTAGGCCCAAGGGCGGGCCATGTGACCAGTCGGAAACGCTCCCAGCCTGAGCGGGCCCCATCCATTTCAGCTGCATGGTAGAGTTCACGGTGTACCGACGTCAGACCGGCCAAAAACAGCACCATGTTGAAACCAAACCCTTGCCAGATGCCGATGAAACAAACCACCCAGATCGCGTAGTCGCGATCGCCCAGCCAAAGTGGGAACCCCTCGGCGCACCCATTGCCAAAGAAAGGCACCGCCTCAAACCACGTCCCGCAGGTCAATTCCAGCGTACGGTTTACCATGCCAATGGTCGGGTGCAGCATGAATTCCCAAGCAATTGCCATGGCCAACAACGTCGCCATCACCGGCAGGAAATAGATCGTCTTGTAGATGTCCCCAATCCGGCCCAGCGAATGGACCAGCAAGGCCGCCCCAAGGCCAAGACCCACAGAAATGGGCACCACGGTGACCACATAAGTAAAAGTCGCGATAAACATCTTTTCGTAAGTTGAACGGGTGAACAGGCGCTCGTAGTTTTGTACTCCAACCCAATCGAAACTGGGATTGCCCAATGAATAATTGGTGAAAGACAGGACAGCAGCGACGATGATCGGCACCAGCAGGATCAAAGCCATCAGCGTCAAGGCAGGCGCGATCAATCCCCAGCCCGCGCGGGCTTGCCGGTTGTCCGGTCTGGCTTTGGCGATGTGCGCGACGCTGTGCTCCACAACAGCCATATCAGGCCACCTCTAGTGCGCGGTTGGCGGCAAGTTCGATACCGCGTAATCGCGCGCCCTCTGTGTCGAATATCATGGCCGCGCTCAGATCATAGGTCAGGCCGATCTGCGCACCCAGCCCCAAACTCTGACGCTGTGCCGGCACAGCCCGCAGGGTCACGCGCGATCCATCGCTGTCCAAGGCAACTTGGGCAAAGACCTCGGACCCGAGGTTTTCGAAGTGCACAACCCGCCCGGTCAGCCGTGGCGCAGATTGAGTCAATCGCAGGGCTTCGGGGCGCAGGCCCAATAGCATAACTTTTGGGCTGTCGATGGAGAAACGAGAGGTCAAAACCTGATCAAAAACGGTCAGCTCCGTGCCGTTGCGCTCGACCGGCAAGATATTGATCTTGGGCGAACCGATGAATTCGGCCACGCGAATGTCATCAGGGTCTTCATAGATCGCATCGGGGGCTGCACATTGCAGGATCTCACCGCCCATCATCACCGCAATACGGTCGGACATGGTCATGGCTTCGACCTGATCATGGGTGACATAAATGAATGTCGCCTTCAGGCTGCGGTGCAGTTCAGCGATTTCGGCGCGGGTCTGAACGCGTAGCTTTGCATCCAGATTGGACAACGGCTCATCCAGCAAAAACGCTGCCGGATCGCGCACCAAGGCGCGGCCCAAGGCTACTCGCTGCCGCTGTCCGCCCGACAATTGCCCGGGCTTTCGATCTAGAAGGGCGCCGATTTCCAGCATCTCGGCCGCATGCCGGACCGCTTCCGTGATTTCTGTTTTCTGCGTCCGCGCTCCGGGCATCACAGCGCCCAGTACCGGCAACCGCTGCAGCGCCGTCATTTGGCGCATCTGCAAAGGCACGGCGATATTCTCGGCCACAGTCAAATGGGGGTAAAGCGCGTAGG
>JAPKCR010000302.1 GCA_026421135.1 Sulfitobacter sp.
GCCCAACGGCAAGGAAGGCGACGCGAATACCGCCGTGATCAACAAACTGGTTGAGATTGGCGGATTGCTGGCGCGCGGCAAGATCAAGCACAGCTATCCGCATTCCTGGCGGTCCAAGGCTCCGGTCATCTATCGCAATACCGCGCAGTGGTTTGCGGCCATCGACAAGCCTGTTGGCGACGGGTTGGATACCTTTGGCAAGACCATCCGCGAACGTGCCCTGACCGAGATTGATAACGTCAATTGGGTCCCGAAAAAGGGCCGCAACCGCTTGCATTCAATGATGGAGGCACGCCCCGATTGGGTTCTGTCGCGTCAACGTGCGTGGGGTGTGCCGCTGACCTGTTTCACTAAGAAAGGTGCGCTGCCCACTGACGCTGATTTCCTCCTGCGCAATGTGGATGTGAACCAGCGGATCGTTGATGCGTTCGAGGTCGACGGTGCTGACGTATGGTACGAAGACGGCGCGAAAGTGCGGTTCTTGGACGGGATCGTGAACCCCGATGACTATAACCAGGTGTTCGACATCCTGGACGTTTGGTTCGACTCCGGGTCAACCCATGCATTTGTCCTGCGGGACCGTCCCGATGGGACCAAGGACGGCATCGCTGATGTCTATATGGAAGGCACCGACCAACATCGTGGCTGGTTCCATTCGTCGCTTTTGCAATCGGTTGGCACCACAGGCCACGCGCCTTACCGCAATGTGGTGACGCATGGCTTTACGCTGGATGCAAAGGGCATGAAGATGTCCAAATCAGTTGGCAATACCATCGTACCCGAAAAGATCATACAGCAGTATGGCGCGGATATCCTGCGCCTTTGGGTTGCACAAACCGACTATACAGCGGATCAGCGGATCGGGGATGAAATCCTGAAAGGTGTTGCGGACAGCTATCGCCGGTTGCGCAATACGATGCGGTATATGCTGGGGTCGCTCAAGGATTACGACAAATCCAAAGCTGTCGCAGTGGAAGATATGCCCGAGTTGGAACGTCTGATCCTGCACAAGCTGGCTGTTCTGGATGGTGTTGTGCGCGAAGGATATGCCAAGTTCGACTTCCAAGGCGTCTTCCGGGCGGTGTTCGAATTTGCGACGCTTGACCTGTCGTCTTTCTATTTCGATATCCGCAAGGACGCGCTGTATTGTGACGGTGACACGACGCGCAAACTGGCGGCGCTTACCGTATTGGATCACCTTTACCACCGGCTGACCACATGGTTAGCTCCGATCCTTGTCTTCACTATGGAGGAAGTCTGGCTGGAGCGTTATGCAGGTGAAAACGCATCGGTTCATTTGCAGGACTTCCCCGAGACGCCTGCGGAATGGCGCGATGATGTGTTGGCAGCGCGTGCCGAAAAAGTGCGCGCGGTACGCCGTGTGGTCACAGGTGCGTTGGAAGAACAGCGCACAGCCAAGGTGATCGGATCATCGCTGGAAGCATCGCCAACAGTGTATCTTGCGCCAGAGTACGCCGAGATCATCACCAACCCCGAAACCTTTGCTGATTTGTGCATCACCAGCCAGATCACCCTAACGACCGGGGGTGCACCCGAGGGCGCATGGACATCTGATGATGTAGCAGGGGTTGCCGTGGTCTTTGCCAAGGCCGAGGGCGAGAAATGTGCACGGTGCTGGAAAGTGCTGCCAGACGTTGGCACCCATGCGCACCCCGCCGTGTGCAAACGGTGTGATGATGCGGTTTCCTAAGACGGGGTCGCACCCTGAATGCGTTTAGATGGCTCTGCAACGTTCCATCCAGACGCAATTCGGCATCCTGACAGTGACCGAAGAGGCAGGCGCAATCACGCGCCTGTCTTGGGGGGGCGTTTCCGAACATCATAGCAGTGATCTTTTGGACGAAGCCGCGTGTCAGCTTGCCAGCTATGACATTGGCGAGCTGACCGAATTCACCCTTCCCTTGCGGGTCGAGGGGAGCGATTTTCTAAGGGCGGTTTGCGATGCGATATTCGCAATTCCCGTTGGAGAAACCCGCACGTATGGCGACATTGCCAAAGACCTGAACGCACCTGCACAAGCCGTCGGGCAGGCCTGCGGGCAAAACCCCATTCCCGTCATTATCCCATGCCACCGTGTGATGGGGGCCAAGGGCCTGACCGGATATTCGGGGGCAGGGGGCATCGAGACGAAAATCGCCTTGTTGCGCCATGAAGGGGCGGCGGGACTGCTGATATAGTTCAGTGGTTTGTGGGAACGTGCTGGGTGTAGGCTAAACGCCGACCCTACGCATCGCGTTCGTACAAGAACTGTTGGGTGACGCCTGCGAAAGTAAGGTACAGGCTGGTGATGATGAGCCCCCAATGCGCCCAGCTTTCCGGGTGGAAATCGACCCAAGCTGCCCAGCCTGCAAAGAAGGTCCAGCCAAGTGCCATTGGCAAAGTAACCGTCCGCCAGCGTTCGGTTCGAACGGGGTGGACGAACTTTAGCGGCGCAAACATGGTAATGGCCAGAAACGTAACCAAAATCAATGACACCCACCATGGCGGCGACAAGGCAAACAGAACCAGTACCAGCATGTTCCAGCACCCCGGAAAGCCCCAGAACGAATTGTCTTTTGTCTTCATGCGGGTATCGCAGAAATACATGGCACTTGCGAAGGTGATGATAATGATCATGACCCACCCGCTCCACCCGTCCATCAGGCCCGATTTAAACAGTGCAAAGGCGGGGATGAAAACATAAGTTAGATAGTCGATGATCAAGTCCAGCAAGATCCCGTCAAATTGCGGTGCATTCGTTTTGACGTCATATCTGCGGGCCAACGGGCCGTCGATACCATCAACAAAAAAGGCAACAACCAGCCATAGGAACATCAGGTCCCACTTCTGATCCACGGCTGCCAGCATCGCCAGCATGGCAAATATGGCGCCGGTTGCAGTAAACAAATGAACAAGAAGGGCGCGGGACTGGATACTCATTTCTCACAGATGCCAAATCTTTCTGGTAAGTGCAAAAGGAAAAGCGCAATGAACTGGTGAGGCTTGGGTTGACCCCGCTAGTGATTCCGCCTAAAGCCTGACAACCAATTTCAGGGTTGCCCTTGTGCAGCCCATTCGGGTGTTGGGTCGGATCGCCGATTACACCTCTGCAGCAAAAGGATGAACCCATGTCGCGCGTTTGCGAATTGACCGGAAAAGGCCCGATGTCGGGCAACAACGTAAGCCACGCCAAAAACCGCACGCGTCGTCGGTTCTTGCCGAACCTGAACGATGTGACTTTGCAGTCTGAATCGTTGGGCCGCAGCTTCAAGTTCCGCATCTCTGCGGCTGCTTTGCGCACAGTCGACCACCGCGGTGGTTTGGACAAGTTCATGGCGAAGGCCAAAGATACCGAGCTTTCCGGCAATGCGCTGAAAGTGAAAAAGGCGATTGCGAAATCAGCGACAACAACTGCTGACGCTCTTTCCTAAGACCTTCTGAATTTTATTCGTGCAACCCTGGCTTAACCGCCGGGGTTGCGTCGTTTTTACATGTCGAAACTCTTTTGCGGCTTCGCTAAAGTCCCAGATATGTTGAACCGCTCTCTCATTGCTGTCGTGCTTGCCTGTGTCTTGGCTTTGACCAGTCAAAGTATGGCTGTCGCACGCGGTGCGTCTGCTGCAACGGGGCAGATGGTGCTGTGTGCCGGGACTGGGCCGGTTGCGGTTTATCTGGATGCCAAAGGCCGGCCAACTTCGGCCCCTCATATTTGCCCTGATTCCGCTCTCAATATCGCCGTTGAAAAGCCTGTCGCGCTGATCAACGCCCCTGCACGTCTGATCGCTTTCCGTACATTCATCGCGCGGCCCGATGTGTTGAAAATCATGACCCCCAAGCTCGGGCCCGATACCCGGGCACCCCCTGCGTTTGTCTAGGCGACAATAAATTTAGACATCTCAAAACACAGGAATACCCAATGAAACTTGCTTCTTTTACTCGCGCGGTCTGCGCGATCGTTCTGTTGTCTGCTGGTCCTTTGGCGGCCCAAGGCATGGTGGTTCATGATGCATATGTCCGCAGTTCGACCGCAGCATCGACATCCGGTGCGGCCTTTATGGTGCTGATGAACCATTCTGGCAGCGATGATCGCCTGATCGGCGCATCGTCCGACGTGGCCAAAAAGGTCGAACTGCACCAACACGCTGAAGACGCCAATGGCGTGATGCGGATGGGCGAAATCGAAGGTGGCGTGCCGATC
>JAPKCR010000303.1 GCA_026421135.1 Sulfitobacter sp.
GTTTTTGTAATAACCCTTCATGATCTGGGGGCCACGGGTCAGCACTTCACCTGTGCCGGGGCTACCGCCTTCAACCGTGTCATCAATCTTGACTTCGATCCCTGCCAGCGGCGGGCCGACGGATACATCGGGCGATCCGATGGGGTTGGAGGTCGCGGATGTCCCTGCCGTGGTTTCGGTCATGCCATAGCCGTTCTGAATAGCCACGCCATAAAACCCTTCGGCCTTGCGTTTCCATGCGGGATCCAACGGCGCGGCACCAGACGACACATAGCGCAGGGTTTCGGAATTGAGCTTGGTCAGACCCTTTTCCTTGGTGTATTGCATCAACAGCGCGTGCATCTGCGGCACGGCGGACAGGAAATTCACCCCTGATGTCAAAGCATTATACAGTTTTTCAGCCGAAAAACGCGCCTCAAGCCGGACCTCGGCCCCGATATAACAGGACGCGGTCAGAACCGAGCACAAACCGAACACATGGGTCAACGGCAACACGCCATAGACGACATCCCCCGGTGTCATCCCGCGTAGATTGGCCGAGGTCATACCGCCAAAGCGCACATTGGCGTGGGTCAGCATCACGCCTTTGGGGTCGCCTGTCGTGCCCGTGGTATACAGCAAAACAGCAACGTCACTCAGGTCAGAATCCGGATTGCTCTCGACCGGCGTTGCCAAGTGCAGTGACCCGAATGCGCCCGTGATTTCCTTTGCCCCCATGCCTTCGGCGTGCTTCACCGCGTCGGGCGATGCACCGGTGGTCATCAGAACGGCTGCGGGTGCGGCGTGATCCATAATGCGTTTTACTTCGCCCTCGGTCTGCCGAGCGTTCACTGGAATGATCACAGCGCCCGCTTTCCATGTGCCGTAGATCGTGGCGACCGCAGCAGCGCAGTTTTCGGACAACAACAACACGCGGTCATTCGGTTTCACACCAGCCGCTTTCAACTGGTCGGCCACGGCATCTGCCGCCTTGCCCAGCTCATTAAATGTCCAGCGGGTCCCAACGCTATCGCTAAGCGCGCGCGCATCACCCCGAGACGTGATCTGTTGTTCAAGATATTGTTCTACGCGCGCCATAATAGCTCTGCCTCCTCGCAGGTATTTTCCGCTTTGGGTCTATTTGAACCTCAAAGTGCATACTTAGTTTGACCGCTGTTCAGCCGCCGTAATTCGGTTTGCGTTTTTCCAAGAATGCCGCGATGCCCTCGGCCGCCTCGTTTGCGCCAGAGGCATGGGCCATGGCGTCGCGTTCCGCATCCAGTTGCGCAGCCTCGGTCACGTCATACCCTTGGGCGACCAAGCCACGAATGACAGACTGCGCCTGACGCGGGCCTTGCGCCAAACGGTCGGCGTAAGCCATCGCACCGTCCATCGCAGCACCCGGTTCTGACAGCGCATTCACAACCCCTAGCTCGTGCATCCGGTCGACCGTGACGGGCAGTGCCAAAAGGCACATCTCCATCGACAATTGCCGTGGCAGGCTTCGCGCCAGCGATGCGGTCAACCCGCCGTCGGGGACCAGTCCCGCTTTGACATAGGCCGCCGTGAATTTCGCGCCTTTGGCGGCAACGATCAGATCGCAGGCCAGCGCAAAGGACAGGCCAGCGCCAGCCGCGCCACCTTCAACAGCGGCTATCACCGGCACCGGGCAGTCGCGGATCGCACGCACCACATTGTGGAGCTCGTCAATCTTGCTGCGGCGTTCATCTTCGGCCAGATCACGCCGTGCAATCAAAACATTCAGATCGCCCCCGGCGCAGAAAAATTCGCCCTCGGACGTTAGAATGACTGCGCGAACACGGGGTTCGGCAGCCAATTCAATTGCTTGATGGATACATGCATACAGTTCAGGTGACAGCGCGCCGCGCTTGTGGGCATTGCCGTTCCAGACGATGATCCGGTCGCCCTTGTCCTCAATCCGTGCGCTCATGTCAGTTTCTCCTGTGGGACGCGTTTGAAAACGCCTGTCGATGTGGCGATGACGGTGCCATCTTCGTGGACCAGCTCAGCGTCGATATAAAGCAGGCTGCGCCCGCCGCCCTTGATCCGGCCCGTTGCGGTGACCCGTCCCGGTTTGCCTGCCGCCAAAAATTGCGTGGTTAGCGAGATCGTCAGAAACGGGTTCATGCCCGTAGGATCAACGCTAAGTGATCCGGTCATGCCACAAGCATTATCGAGCAATGTGGCCGCGATCCCGCCATGAAGAACGCCGTGTCGGTTCAGGTGTTGCGGACCCAGGTCGAGATAGCAGCGCCCGTAGGGCGGATCGGATATGTCAACGACATACCCGACCAGCGTTTGGGTGCCGGTCTCGCCCCGGATCAGCAGGCTTTCATCAGGCTGCTGCGATGGCAATGTAGCGCTCCAGATGGTGGTCTGTGTCGCCAAAGCGGTGGTCTGACATAATGATACGCTTGGCGATGTGAGCCAGTTCGTATTCCTGTGTCATCGCAATTCCGCCGTGCATCTGGATGCTGTCTTCGGCAACCAGACGGCCAGCGCGGCCCAACAAGTTCTTGGCAGCAGAAACATGGCTTTCGCGGGCCTTGTGCGGATGCTCAAGGTGGCCCGCTGCGACGATCACGGCAGAGCGTGCTTGCTCCATCTCGATCAGCAGGTCGGACATGCGGTGTGCAAGCGCTTGGAACGTGCCGATCGGCTTGCCAAACTGTTTGCGGGTCATCAAATAGTCGCGCGTCAGGCGGCAAGCGGTTTCCATCGCGCCCAGCGTTTCGGCACAGATCGCGACGTTGGCGGCAGCGATGCGTGCTTCGATCGCAGGGTATGCTTTGCCAGCGTCACCCAAACGGGCAGAGGCAGGCACAGTCACATCATCCAGCGTGACTTCGGCCGCGCGGCCACCCGCCAGCAGGGCATAGCCTTGCAGCGTGACGCCTTTGGCATCCGCAGGAACAAGAAACAACGAGATGCCGTCTTCATCCGCCACGTCACCGCTTTCGCGGGCGGAAACCACCAACATGTCGGCGTTTTCAGCGTTCACGACAACGGCCTTGCGCCCGTTCAAAACGACATTATCGCCATCGACCTTGGCCGTGGTGCCAACGCGGTTCATGTCATAGCGGCTGGTCGGTTCGCCGTGGGCAAACGCCAGTTGCAACGTGCCGCCGATGACTTCTTCGACATGGGCCTTTTGGTCGTCATTGCCCAATTCCGCAATCAGACCTCCGCCCAGAACAGCCGTATCCAAGAATGGTTCTACCACGCCCGCACGGCCCAGTTCTTCGAAGACAACGGCGATGTCGAAACCAGCGCCGCCAAAACCGCCCTGATCTTCGGTGAACAACGCGCCAATGACCCCCAGTTCAGCCAATGCGTTCCAGATATCACCGGAAAACCCGGTGTCGCTTTCTAGGATCTTGTTGCGTGTCGCGGTATCGTATTTATCGCGCAAGAAACGACGCAGGCTGTCTTGCAGCATTTGGCGTTCTTCTGTCAGGTCGAAGTTCATGCTCCACCTCCCATCGTTGTTTTGGCAATGATCTGGCGCTGGATCTCGTTAGAGCCGCCAAAGATCGACAGTTTACGGTTGTTGAAATATTGCGCGGCCACGGGGCCTGCATTCAACGGATCGGGCAAGGCAAGGTTCGACCCTTCGATCGCCTCGGATGCGAATGGCATCGCATAGGCGCCTGCCGCACGACGCGCCAAATCGTTGATTTCCTGACGGATAATCGTGCCTTTGACCTTGAGCATGGAGGATTCAACGCCCGGTGCCGCACCCGCAGCCGCCTTTGAAACGATGCGCAGGTTTGTTGTGCTCATCGCCATCAGGTCGATTTCAACCCGCGCTACACGTGCTGCAAAGTGGGGGTTTTCCATCAACGGCTTGCCGCCAGACATTTCGGCCCGTGCGATCCGCTTGACGGCCGTCAAACCGGCTTGCGAGAACCCGACGCCCGCGATGTTCGTGCGTTCGTGGGTCAGCAGGTACTTGGCATAGGTCCAGCCTTCGTTTTCCTTGCCGACCAGATTTTCGACCGGCACTTTGCAATCGGTGAACCAGACTTCGTTCACCTCGTGAGTGCCATCGAGCAGGATAATCGGGCGCACTTCGACGCCGGGAGTGTCCATGTCGATCAGCAGGAACGAGATACCTTCCTGCTGCTTTACCTTCTTGTCGGTGCGCACAAGGCAGAAGATCATGTTGGCGTGCTGGCCAAGGG
>JAPKCR010000304.1 GCA_026421135.1 Sulfitobacter sp.
TGGATATTCTGGTGGGCCGGCTTCGGGGCCGCGCCCTTTGGGTGGCTGAATTTATCACGACATTCCTAGTGCTGGTGCTGATTTTACTCCTGATCTGGGGCTCTTGGGCGCACTTCCAGCGCAGCTTTGATTTCGCCGCCCCCCTGTGGAGCCGCGACAGCAGCATCGACATCAAACTGCCGATCTGGCCTGCCAAGCTGATCGTCCCGTTGGCCTTTTCCGTGTTGGGACTGCGACTGGCGTTACAGCTTTGGGGATACGGGCGTGCGATCAAGAGCGGCACAAGCGAACCGATTGGCGTGCCGTTGGTCGAGGATGCAGCAACAGTTGCGGCGCGTGAAGCGGCCGCAGTCACCGGAAGGGAGGACCTCTGATGGACAGTATCGACATTGGTATTTACGTTTCCATCGGCCTCTTGGTCATGGTTGTTCTGGGCATGCGCGTGGCGTTTGCCGCCGCGATGGCGGGGCTGATTGGTCTGGTCTGGGTATTCTGGGCCAAGAAAGGCTATGACCCGTCGGAGTTCATGTGGGCGATGACGGTTGCCACCAAAACGGCGGGGCAGGTCCCGCATTCCAAGGTGGCCAGTCAGGCCCTGTCGCTGATCCCGACCTTTATTCTGATCGGGTATCTTGCCTATTACGCGGGCCTAACCAAAGCCTTGTTCGAGGCCGCAAAACGCTGGATCGCCTGGGTGCCGGGCGGGCTGGCGGTGGCCACGGTTTTCGCCACAGCAGGGTTTGCTGCGGTGTCCGGCGCGTCGGTTGCGACATCTGCGGTCTTTGCGCGCATCGCCATCCCCGAGATGCTTGAAAACGGCTATAACAAGAAATTCGCTGCGGGTGTGGTTGCGGCAGCCGGCACGCTTGCCTCGCTGATCCCGCCTTCGGCGATTTTGGTGATCTATGCCATTATCGTTGAACAGGACGTGGGCAAGCTGTTACTGGCGGGCTTTATTCCCGGTGCGTTCTCGGCGTTGGTCTATACGATCATTATTGTGGGCATCGCACTGGTCTGGAAAAAGGTCGGCCCTCCGATTACCGGCTTCACTTGGCGTGAAAGGTTTGAATCCCTGCCACCCGCTTTGCCGATTGTGGCTGTCGTCGTGATCATCATCTTTTTCGTTTACAACCCGTTTGGTGACGCGTGGGGAACCCCGACCGAAGGGGGTGCCATCGGCGCGTTTATCGTTTTCCTGATGGCGCTTTGGCGCGGTATGCGCTGGCCACAGCTGAAGGACGCATTGCTGGAAACGGCCAAGCTGACGGTGATGATTTTCAGCATCATCTGGGGCGTGTTGATCTATGTGCGCTTTTTGGGCTTTGCGGATTTGCCCGGTGCCTTTGCCGACTGGATCTCATCGCTGGAAATGGCACCGATGCTCATCCTGATCTGCATCTTGTTGGCCTATGCGATATTGGGCATGTTCATGGATGCCATCGGCATGCTGCTGTTGACCCTGCCTGTCGTCTATCCTGCGGTCATGGCGCTGAACGGCGGCGAATTCGTATCCGCCGCTGACAGTGCATTTGGCATGTCAGGTCCGATGTGTGCGATCTGGTTCGGGATATTGGTGGTGAAAATGGCAGAGTTCTGCCTGATCACCCCACCCATCGGGCTGAACTGCTTTGTTGTTGCGGGCGTGCGTGATGACCTCAGCGTTCAGGATGTGTTCCAAGGCGTGGCACCGTTCTTTGTGGCTGACGCTGTGACAATTGCCCTATTGGTGGCTTTCCCGTCTATTGTGCTTTGGCTGCCGTCATTGGCTGGCTAGATCGACGCGCTGTTGTTCCCTGCTATCTTCGGGTTTGACCTGTTCTGCGGACAGGAAATGCCCGAAGGTATGCAGGGGCTCAAAGTTCTCGCAAATCACTTTGAAGACGACCAGAAACGGAACCGCAACCAACGCACCTGCAATCCCCCAAAGCCAGCCCCAGAACACGACGGTCAGAAACACGGCCACCGTGTTCATCTCAAGACGGCGACCAACAAGCCACGGCGTTACAATCTGCCCTTCGAGCATGGTCAAAAGCAGATAACCGAACGGTGCCAACAACGCATAGCCGAGGCTGTCAAACGTAACGACTGAAAAGCCTGCGACCAATACGACGCCGACAAAGCCGCCAATATAGGGCAAAAAATTCAGCATGAACGCAGCTATCCCCCAAATATAGGCAGAGGGCAGGCCCAAGAGTGTCAGGTATAGCCCGACGCAGATGCCAAGGCCCGCATTGATAGATGCGATGGTCAAAAGATAGCGAGACACGCGTTTCTCTACGTCATAGACAGTTTGAAGCGCGCGTTTCTTTTCCTTCATCGTTGGCATGACTTGAACCAACTTCAGGTAAAACATTTCTCCGGATGCTAATAAAAAAAGCGCCAAGATCAGGATAACCGCAAGCGACGCGCCAGTCGTGCTGACAGTATCCAATGCCGTGTCCAATAGCCCGGGCTGCTGGACAACAACCTCGTTGACGGTCTCTTTGCCCCCATTGCTTATCTTGTCCACTTCTTCGCTGGCCGACCGTACGTTTTCGACAGCCTGAGTAAGACCGCTAAGCTTTCTTTCGATTTCTCTGCCCATTTGCGGGATCTCGTCGCTCCAAAGGGCGACTGTACCGGCAGACAATGCTACCACTGCCAAGATCATCAATGCGGTCGCGGACACCAACGCAAACCCTGAAACAACATGTGGCACGCCAATTCGATACAAACCACGGCCAACCGGGCTGAGGGTCAAGGCCAGTAAAAAACCTAGCAATATTGGCAGGATAAGATCTTTCGCAAAATACGCTGTGACGAATAGTGAAATTAGGACCAGCATTTGCAGAGAGCGCCGGATCGAGGGCAGGTGTTCCACATGAAATTCCAATGCGTGATGAGTTACGGTTCAAACGCCTCAACAGGGTAAAAGGTTCACTGGCCTATGGGCGTTTATTACGCACAGCGTTTATGCGCAGCGGAAATACCACCTCGCGAAACGCGTTGATCTGTGCTGATGTGGGGGACACACGTCTGATACGGAGAACCCCCAATGAACGTCACGCCCTTAGGTTTGGACCCGTCCCTTTGCTTTATCGGGGGGGATTGGGTGCCATCTGCCTCATCGGCACGTGTGACTTTGGTGAACCCGTCAGACGGAACAGCATTGTGTGATATTGCACGTGGATCGGACGACGATATTGATCGCGCTGTTCAGGCTGCCAACACCGCGTTGCAAGGTGAATGGGGGCGTGCAACGGCAGCAGAGCGCGGGCGCGTTTTGGCCAAGATCGGGCAGGGGGTCTTGGACAATATCGACGAACTTACCCAGCTTGAAGCGTTGGATGTGGGCAAGCCACTGAAACAGGCGCGTGCGGATGTGGTAGCGCTGGCCCGCTATATGGAATTCTACGGGGGGGCTTGTGACAAGCTGCATGGCGAAACGATCCCTTATCTGGACGGCTACACAGTTTATACCTTGCGCGAACCACATGGGGTGACAGGGCATATAATTCCTTGGAATTATCCTATGCAGATTATCGGGCGTTCAGTCGGTGCGGCCTTGGCGATGGGCAATGCCACGGTTCTAAAGCCCGCCGAGGAGGCCTGTTTGACCGCCCTCGCATTCGCGCAGATCGCCCATGCGGCAGGGCTGCCCGCCGGTGCGCTGAATGTGGTGCCGGGGCTGGGTGCGGAAGCGGGGGCTGCCTTAACGCGGCATCCGGGCGTGCATCACCTGTCGTTTACAGGGTCGGTCGGGGTTGGCAAACTCATACAGGAAACCACTGCGCGCAATGTCGTACCTGTCACGCTCGAATTGGGGGGCAAGTCGCCGCAGTTGGTATTTGACGATGCCGATATCGAGGCCGCGCTGCCGTTCTTAGTAAACGCGGGCATTCAGAACGCGGGCCAGACCTGTTCGGCGGCTTCGCGGATTTTGGTGCAGCGCGGTGTCTATGACCGTGTCGTGGCCCAGATGGGCGAACGTTACGATGCATTCCGCGTGGGTCCTGCCTTGGCCGATCTGGACGTGGGGCCGCTGATTTCGGCCCGCCAAAAGGACATCGTCCAAGGGTATTTGGCCAAAGGCAGCGGGTTAGAGATCGTCGGGCGTGGGCAGATCGTGGTAGGTGCGCCCGAAAACGGGGCCTATGTCGCGCCGACACTGTTTGCAGGCGTTGCCCCCGATCATGTGCTG
>JAPKCR010000305.1 GCA_026421135.1 Sulfitobacter sp.
GCAGCGAAGCACTGCGCGTGAATGCCGTAGCGCTTGGCTATGGGATAGGGGCCTACCTAGTGGCAAGCCTGTTCCTGCCTAACGAATACTCCAAATACACCTGGCTCCTTCCTGGGATTTCAGCGGCGCTGTATATCGTAAACGAAAGGGAACGCGTCCTATGAAGATCTTGGTCGTCGTTAGCGAATTTCCAAAGCTCACAGAAACGTTCGCCTATCGCAATGTCGTTGAATACGACCATCTCGGTCATGATGCCCGGATTTTTCATATCAAGCCGTTTCGCGAGGGCGAGATAATCCATGATTTTATGCGCGGCCTTGTCGGGCGTGCGTTCACCTTTGGCTACGGCTCGTTTACAGCGCTTGGTGCCATGGCTGCAGAGGCCGCAACCGCCCCCAGACGGTTTGGAGGTTTGCTGGCTAAAATTGCGCGGGCGCATCGTTCTGAGCCAAAGCGCGGGCTTGCGGTTCTTGTATTTCTGCCAAAGGCGCTTGCACTGGGTCGCTGGTGCCGCCGCGAAGGGGTGGAGCATATTCATGGCGAGTTTGCGGGTCATCCGGCCACGATGGCGATGATTGCTGCGCAAGTGGCAGACATACCGTTCAGCTTTTCCGCTCATGCAAATGACATTATTGTCTCTCAGGCGCTGCTGGTCGAGAAAGCGCAAGAGGCCGCTTTTGTGCGATCAATAAGCCGATACAACATCGCCTTCCTCGAGAAGCTCGATGGGTTTCCGACAGACAAGCTGCAGCTGGTGCGCTGCGGCGTGACGCGCGCCATCGTCCGAAAGGAAGGGCCACCCGCGCCGGTTAACGAACCACTCCGCATTCTCTATGTTGGCTCGTTGATCAAGAAAAAAGGCGTAAATCATTTGATCGACGCATTGGCCGCCTTGCCTGCAGACCTGAAATGGGAGGCGCGTATCGTCGGTGGCGGTGATCTGGCGGAGAGTTTGGCAGCTCAGGCTCATTCGCTAGGGCTAGATGATCGTATCAAGTTCGAAGGCCCACAACCAGCCGAAGCCGTGGCCCAAGCATTTGCCAAGGCCCATGTGGCGGTCGTACCTTCCATTGTCGGTGACCAAGGTCGCATCGAGGGCATTCCTGTCGTGGTCATGGAGGCGTTGGCACACGGTATTCCTGTGATCGCCAGTGCATTGTCTGGCATCCCGGAGCTCGTCGAAGACGGGGTGACCGGGTACCTTTTGCCGCCGGGGGATTCCGCTGCAATCGCAAATGCGATCAAAAGCATCGCGGCGGATTGGGATACCGCCGCAGCAATTGCCGCGCGGGGACGCGAGAGAGTTTCCGCAGAATATATCGTGGAAGACAATGCCCGCAAACTTGCTACCCTGATGGAGAAGACGAGATAATGGCGTATATTTTCTGGATTTCAGCAATCGTCCTATTTTACAGTTTCGTCGGTTATGGCTTGGTGTTGTTGATGCTTTCGCGCCTTCGACCGAAACCGAAAGCGGTCAAAGACTGGGTTCCGCCCAAGGTCAGCTTTCTTATTGCCGCCTATAACGAGGCTGCCGTAATCGCGGACAAATTGAACAATACTCTCGGCCTTGATCCGCATGGTGCTGAGGTTGAAATTGTCGTCGTTTCCGACGGGTCAAGCGACGGCACAGCGGAAATTGCCCGGACATTTGATGATCCTCGGATCACGGTTCTTGAACCGGGTCGCCTTGGCAAGGCCGCGGCGCTTGGCGCGGGGCTTGAGCACTGTACAGGCGATGTGGTTGTTTTTTCAGATGCGAATGCGATGCTGGCCGACGGTACTTTGATTGCTTTGTTACGGCACTTTGCCGATCCTGATGTTGGCGGTGTTTGCGGCCAGATCACGGTGGAAGGGTCGGGCGAGAAGAAGGGCGGACTGGGTTTTTCCGAGGGATTGTTCTGGAATTATGACCAGGCATTAAAGTTGGCAGAAACCCGGTTAGGCGGCGCTGTATCTGCACAGGGATCAGTTTATGCGCTGCGCCGGTCGCTCGCCGCTGAGCCCAAAGCGGGGTGCACGGATGACTTTATGATTTCGGTGCGTGCCGTAAGTGAAGGCCGCAGGTTGGTATTTGAGCCGCAGGCTAGAACCACTGAAATCGTCACCGAAAGTGTATCAAGCGAGATGCGCCGCAGGGTTCGGTCCTCAGAGCGCGGCTGGCGGAGCCTTATGGCCAATGCGGCGCTTATGAACCCGCTCAAGCACGGCTGGTATGCATGGCAGCTGTTTTCGCACAAGCTGGTCCGCCGGCTGAATCCCTTGTTTCTGATACTGCTGTTTGTCTCAAATCTGGCACTGGTCGGCCAAGGCTGGTTCTATGGATTTATGGCGGTTGGGCAGATCGCCTTTTACGCATTGGCGTTTGCAGCCTTGGCAAAACCGGCGTTCCGTCAGTTCAAACCCGCATCGATTGCGTCGTTCTTTGTGCTGGCGCATGTCGCGATGGCGGTTGGCTTTTTTCGGTACATATCAGGGCGCACAAGCGTACTTTGGACGCCGTCACGCGAAGGTGTTTGACATATGGCGGTACCAATTTTCGTTTTAGGACTTCAGCGGTCAGGAACCACGTGGGTCGCTAATATGCTGGCTGGTTCGGGTGCCGTTGCAGCCGTCGCCGCGGCCGAGCACCGTGGAGTGCATGAAAGCATATTCTTTTCTCATTTCGCCCGCGCCTTTGGCGCGTTTGGTGATCCAAATGCGCGCAGTCGTTTCCGCGAAGCCTTTGCGAAATCAGACTACTTTCTTCTTTCCGGCCTTTCCCGAAGGTTTCTTGACAATGCGCTTGCAAAGGCAATGGACTTTGAGGGGGTGTTCGCGATTGTTATGGATGGCGTCGCCGCGCGGGCGGGATGTGACCACTGGCTTGAGAAATCCCCACATCACACATTATTGGCGGACGAACTGGCTAAACGATTTCCTTCGGCGCAGTTTGTCTGCGTCACACGCTCTAGCAAGACGTTGATTGCTTCGCGGCTTGCTGCCTATGGGCGCGAGCCGTCTCGCGGGCTGGCCCGGGCTGCAGATATCCTGCGGGGTGCTCTGGTCAATGCGCTTTACACGCGACGATTGGTACGGTTTGCGGCCCGGCATAAGAATAACGCGCTATTGGTACATTACGATGAGCTGGCCAAGGAGCCGGCGTTAGGCCGTTGCCGTCTGGTCGACTTCCTCGCTTTGGGGATTTCACCAGAAGACCTGGTCAGTTCATTTGCGCCGAATACCAGTCATGACCGGAAAGGAACGCGAAAACTGTCGCTTTTTGACCGCGTATTGATTGGAATTGGAGATGGGCTTGGCAGGCTTGCCCCGCTTTCCGTTCTTACTGCAATAGAGCGGCGGCGGCGTACCGGCCGAGGGGTCAATTGGCCCGATTGGGTTTGGCTGAAAAGCGGCTATAAACCCGAGTGACTATTTGCTTGGGCGTAGCTTAACCCCGAAAAGCTTTATTCCAGTTCCCAATGCAATAATGCCAATGCCTCCCGAGGACATAAGCTGAATAAGGCTATCGAGTTTTCCGATACCTCCTCCTGTGGCGGATCCCAAAAGGCTAAAGAGCCACGGCCCTGCGGCAGCCCCTGCAAGAACCCCAATGCTGCCTAATGTCGCTGCGGCAATCATTGGCATTGCCGCGCGCAACGCGCTTGCGCCGCCGCTAAATACGCCGCGTCGCCGTAGCACTAGCGCAAGAAATATGACGGGCACAGCAGGTGAGATGACGAGGGCAATTGGAATACCAGCCAGCCCGAGTGTCGGCGTCAGAACCATGAACAAAATAAATCGCGATCCAAAATCCAGCGCCATGCCCACCCCGACCAATCTAACAATAGGCAGATCATCTTGTGCTAGAACCCGGACCAACATCATCCGTGTCACGAATGCCCCCAGCGGGGCGAGGGCCATCCAACGCATCAGCTGCGTCATTTTGAGAATTGTGTCGTCGCTTATCTTGTCGTGGGCAATGATCAGGTCGATTATTGGGCCAGCATTCACAAAGAAACCAAGCTGAGCAGGCACAAGTAGGGCTATCCCGATCAAGGTGGCATTGCGAAAGCGCTGGCCAAGATCTGACGTCTCACCAGCGGCTGCCCGGCGTGTGGCCAGCTGGCCTGGATGGCTCGCCGCGGGGCGT
>JAPKCR010000306.1 GCA_026421135.1 Sulfitobacter sp.
TGCTCCCGACCCATACCTGCCTTTTGACCCGCAACTCCCTGTGACAATTCGGCCTTCAGCAAGCTGCAATTGGCGTAACACGCAGAAGTCCCTAAACCGAACAGTCGCAAGCCCGACGCCGGACTGACCTATGTCAACCCGATGCCATTCGCCCAATGCTAGCTTACGCAGGCTTCACACCGGAAGGTAAATGGCCAATGTCAAAGCCATCATCACTTGAGCAACACCATATCATTGGGGGTGGCATTGCTGGACTGGCAACTGCGGTCTATTTAATCCGTGACGCAGGTGTCGAAGGCAAGAACATCCACATCTATGAGCAGCTCGGAGTTGCCGGTGGATCGCTGGACGGTTCGGGCGACGCAGCGTCCGGATATATGATCCGCGGGGGCCGTATGTTCGAGGAACACTTCGCGTGCACGTTCGACCTTCTGGACACAATCCCGTCCGTGGACGATCCAGACGTCAGTGTCACAGAGGATATCATGGCATTCAATCGCATGGTCCCCGGGTCGTCCAATTGTCGCCTCGTTCGGGACGGCCTGCCGGCTGAGAACCGCTATGACCTCACACTCAGTGCGCATGACATTGTCGATATCAACCGCCTCATCCTCCAACCAGAAAGCAGGTTGGCGGGGCGGAGCATCGAGGACTGGTTCAAGCCTTCCTTCTTCGAGAGCAATTTCTGGCTGATGTGGTCCACGATGTTCTCATTTCAACCGTGGCATGCGCTGACTGAAATGCGGCGCTACCTACGGCGGTTCATCCATCTCTTCCCGGGATTCACACGCATCGCGGGCATTTTGCGCACGCGGTATAATCAGTATGATTCCCTGATCGTCCCCATCGTCACATGGCTGCGGCATCGGGACGTCAGGATCGCCACAGGCACGCTGGTTACCGACGTCACGATTGACGGCACGCGGCAGGAACGTCGTGTCACCGCCCTCGCTTTGGCCGATGAAAGCCACGTGCAGGTCAGTGAAGATGACTGTGTCTACCTCACCTTGGGTTCGATGACAGACGCGACCACCCAAGGGTCGAACGACCGCGCACCGGACCTGCATGATAAAGAAGGGGGTGCCTGGGCGCTTTGGCGCAAGCTGGCGGCACAAAACGAAGGATTTGGTCGCCCCGAGGCGTTCTGCGGCAACTTGAGCAAGACCGCATGGCATTCGTTTACCGTGACAATGGATGGCCCTGATTTTTTCGAGTTCATGGAAGATTTCACAAACAACAGGACAGGCACCGGAGGACTTGTCACTTTCGCTGATTCAGGTTGGACGCTGTCGGTCGTGCTGTTCCACCAGCCCCATTTCCGAGGCCAAAAACATGGTGCCTACACCTTCTGGGGCTATGGTTTGCGCGGTGAGAGGCCCGGCGACTTCGTCAAGAAACCGATGCGCGAGGCGACGGGCAACGAGATCATCGCAGAGCTTTGCGGGCATCTGAATCTCTCTAAGGCTCAGGCAGCATGGTTCGACGACGCGCGGGTTCTGCCGTGTCGAATGCCGTACATTACCAGCCAGTTCATGCCCCGTCAGCCGGGCGACCGCCCCGATGTATGCCCAATTGGTGCGCGGAATTTCGCAGTGATCGGCCAATTCTGTGAACAACCCCGCGATTGCGTTTTTACGGTGGAGTACTCCATACGCTCCGCGCGCACCGCCGTGGCAGGGCTGACGGGCCGTGTCGATCCACCGCCGCCCGTCGCACGCACCGACCTTGACCCGATGGTTCTGATACGGGCGGCTCGTGTACTGACAGGGATTTGACCATAGAGTTTGTCCACGAACACAATTTGGGCGCGCATCCGGCGATTTCTTTGCTTTTCCCTATTTGTCTGGCATGAACGTCCGCTTCCCGACCCTAACTGTCATCTTAGCGCGATGCAGCATCAAGCACCTTGGGCTCGAAGGAGACCTTCGCCGCGAGATGCATCGACGGCAGCTATGCGGAGACGACCGTCGTTTGTGGTGCCCCTATGCTGGAAATCAGAGAACGCTGGGCTGCGTGGTGATGTGTCGTTGCCGACAATAACAGGACGCCTCGATTGGCACTTCAGCTCGCGCCTTGGCTTTGTCGAGCTGCAACTTGATGTGCGCCGCTTCTACCGTTTCACCTCGCTGCGCTAGGCACTCATGCAGGCCGTGCAGGCTCCAGACGTTGCCGGGATGCTGGCAGGCCCTGCTCAGCGTGTCGTCGAGTCCGAGATCGGCGCGATAGACTGCTTCGGCTTCATCCACCTGACCTTGCTCCAAAAGCAGCGCGCCCAACGCATGCCGCGTTGGCTGCATCCAGCCCCAAGGCTCATCATAGGGCAGATTGTCGTCAATCTCGACCGACTTGCGCAGATGCGCAAACGCTGCGTCATGCTCCCCTTTGTGGTAGGCGAGTTCACCCAACATCATTTGCTCGGCGACTTTCAGGATGTCGCGACAGGTGTTGTTGAACAGCATCCGGCTATCTGGCACCTGATCCAGTGCGCCGTAGAACAGAGCCTTCTCAACCTCAGCTTCGGCAATCTGGCGCGTGTTTGCCAGTGCAACTGTGCGCGCGTAGCGCATCATGGCCAAGGTGACGCTGTAGAGATCTTCGTCCTTAGGCAACTCCTGTGCCAAGATATCCTGCCAGCGTCCGAAGCGGATCAACACATGTTGCTTCATTGGAATGAAGCCCTCGAACCAATCTGCCATCGGTCGCAGCGTATCTGCGGGGAGCGTGCAAATCAGTTCCTCTGCCGCCTCCAGAGCCTTTGAAGGCTGACCGAGGAACATCGCGCCGTAGATTTTGAAATGGTAATTGTGGCAACGATAAACGGAATAGAAATTTTCCGCCCCCTCGTGCGCGAGGAATTTTCTGTCTGCCTTAATGGCGGCATCGTTTCGCAACACGACGTTCATATAGTCGCCGCAGAGCACATCGATGTGGGTCGGCATGTGCAAAAGGTGACCCGCGTCGGGCACCAGCGTGCTCAACGCGTCACCGTGGCGAAGTGCCTTTTCAGGTGTCGGGGACATTTCCATCAGGTGAATATACATATGCAACAGCCCCGCGTGCGACCATGCGCCGGGAAGAGATGCAAAGGCGCTCTCGAGGATTGAGATGGCTTCAAGCGTACTCGCGCCTTTCGCGGGTTCACCGGTCGGCAAATGCCACAGCTGCCAAGGTGTCCGATTCATGATCGCCTCTGCAAACAATGCGCAGACATTAAGGTCATCTGTGAAGTCCGCATGCACCTTGCGCATCGCATCCGCAAAAGCATCGTTCCACGGTCTAAAGTCCTCGACATTGGCTGAGTCGGGATAACGGGACGGCAGCGCGCGGATCAGAGCCTGCTCAACTGGCGTCAGACGATCAAGAAACTGAAAAGCGGCACGGAACGAGCTTTGCGCCAGCTCAATGCAGTTTGGCTTTTCGTCCTCTTCGAAGGTCTCCCAGGGCTTGTTGTAGTTAGGCCCGATGCAATAGCTGATGCCCCAATGCGCCATAGCACAAGTAGGGTCTTCCGCCAGAGCGTTGCGAAAGCAGGCGATGGCCTCCTCATGGTTATAGGCGTAGGTCCAGGCGAGGCCGCGGTCGAACCACACTTGCGCATCGTCAGACGTAGTTGTGACCGCCCATGTGTAGGAGCCAAGGTCATAATATCCCATAGCAAGCCTCCGTATCTGAACGTCATGCTAAGAGGATCCGCCTTGTTTAGATAGTCTCCCCCTGCGGACGAAGCTGACGTTCACTGCGCTTCGCATCTACGGCTGCTAAGGGCCGTCCGCGTCATCCTTCGAAAAGGGCGGGAAGCTGCCGTAGATGCGAACGCGAGCCCGGAATGCGCCTCCAGCGGGTGCGGACATTCAAGTGACATAGAAAACAGGTTTATCTCTGCACCGCCGCAGGGCTGCTAAGAGCCATAAGTTGAAACTTGCGACGGTGAAATAGATGGCTCCGTTCCAAAACTGTTCACACACTTAACTGCCTTGAACGCTCTTGAGCGCCATTGCCTTAGATGTTTGACTTGACCATTCTTCCAACAAGAACATCTTAGTTCAGGAAGGTCTAAGAAAGCGAAGCACAAAGACAATTCAAGTCGAGTCATGCCACGCGGAGGGTGAAGTCTGAGATGTCATTGTAGGGG
>JAPKCR010000307.1 GCA_026421135.1 Sulfitobacter sp.
CTCCCAATTTCCACATTCTTTATCCTACTCAGACAATGGCAGATTGCGCCAGCACAACCGCGCGCTAATCGGTGATTGTGAAGCGGGGCATTGGGTTCTACAAATGTTGGCACGGGAGACAGACCTATGATCATCGTAAGTTGCCTATTGGCCCTGGCTATTAGCGTAACGGCAATGCCCGCGCGCGCGACCGAGTTGACACTAATAGTAGAGGGGCTGACCGCCCCTATCGGTATCGCTGATCCCAACGACGGTTCGGGTCGTCTGTTCATCCAAGAGCAACATGGCATTGTTCAGGTGCTGGAGCCGTCTGGTACCCTTGCTCCCCCCCTATTGGATCTGCGCCAAGGCCTTGTGACACTGGAGGGGTTTGAAGAGCGTGGACTTTTGGGGTTTGCCCTGCATCCCGATTTCAACAGCAACGGCCAAGTATATGTCAGCTACTCCGCCCCACTTCGCCCTGAGGCACCAAAGGGTTGGAATTACACACGGATCGTGTCGGAGTTCACCTTGGCAGCGGGCGCACAGTCTATTGAGCTTGGCACCGAACGTATCTTGCTCGAACTTGACTGGCCAAGCCGCAAACACAACGGCGGTGGGCTGGGTTTTGGCCTTGATGGGTATCTCTATATCGGCGTTGGTGACGGCGGTGGTGCGCATGGCGTCGGGCCGCAGGTAATCTGGTCGGCGTTCGACGTCCCCGAGGATCAGCTTTATTGGGATCGATTGGCGCAGGATGTAACGTCGCTCTATGGCTCAATCCTGCGGATCGACGTCGATCAGGGCTTTCCAGGGTATGGCATTCCGCTGACCAATCCCTTTGTCGGCAAGCCGGGACGAGACGAAATTTATGCCTGGGGGTTTCGCAATCCTTACCGGCTGGGAATTGACCCGCAGACTGGCGCAATCCTTGTAACGGCTGTTGCCGAAACCCTTTGGGAAGCCGTTTATCTGATCGATGCTCCGGGCAACTTTGGCTGGCCGGTGCGGGAAGGTACACATTGTCTGGACCGTACAAACCCGCGCAATCCGCCTGCTACCTGCACTCGCGTAGGGCAGAATGGCTATCGCATTCAAGAGCCGGTTGTCGAGTATCCCAACATGCAAGTCATGGACCCAGCGACACAGATTGAGGCCGTTGGCATCGGCACTGCAGTCGTTGGCGCACGGATCTATCGCGGCACCGCTATCCCAGAACTGACAGGAAAGCTGATCTTTGCGGATTGGAGCGCTGATTTCCAGAAACCGTCCGGGCAGTTGTTTGCAGCGAGCCCATCGCCACGCTACGGCGATCTTTGGCCTTTTGAGCGTCTGGATGTGCTCGGCTCTCGGATCATCAGTCTGGACACGGATGCGACCGGCGAATTGTATGTGCTGACCAACGACGCACTCGGACCATTCGGATCAACCGGCAAGATCTTTAAACTTCTGCCCTGAGCCCCAAGGACAATTTATGCACAGAACTCTTGTCATTCTCGTCGTTGGGCTTGCCCCGCATCTGGTTGGCCCGCACACACCAAACCTTGCAAAGCTTGCGGCCCGCGGCGGGATGCGGCCACTTAACACCGTGACACCGGCGGTCACCTGCAGTGTACAATCGACCTTGCTGACCGGCCTGCCACCTTCGGAACACGGTGCGGTTGCCAACGGGTGGTATTTCCGTGACCTGGCCGAAGTGCTGCTATGGCGGCAGCCCAACCAGTTGGTCCACGGCGAAAAAATCTGGGATGCCGGCAAGCTGCGCGATCCCGAATTTACCTGCGCCAAGATGTTCTGGTGGTACAACATGTATTCAACCGCCGACTGGTCCGCGACACCCCGCCCGATGTATCCCGCTGACGGGCGCAAGATCCCTGATCACTATGCGTTCCCCCCTGCTCTGCATGACGAACTGGACGCAAAATTGGGGCAGTTTCCATTGTTCAAATTCTGGGGACCGATGGCCGACATTACGTCATCAGACTGGATCGCAAAATCCACATTGCACATCATGGAAACGCGAAACCCTACGCTGACCCTGACGTATCTGCCGCATCTCGATTACAATCTACAGCGGCTCGGCCCCGATCTTGATCACCCGCGTCTGCAACAAGACCTGCGCGAGATCGACGACCTTTGTGGCGAATTGATCGCGCATGCCGACAGCACCGGACAACGTGTCATTGTAGTTTCGGAATATGGGATCACCAAGGCAACCGATGCGGTCCACATCAATCGCGCCTTGCGCGAGGCCGGCCTGATTTCCGTGCGACCCGAAGAATTTGGCCGTGAAATCCTTGATGCAGGTGCGTCCGAGGCCTTTGCCATGGCCGACCACCAGATTGCGCATATCTATGTCAAAAACCCTGACCGTATAGCCGAGGTTGCGGAGTTGGTGGCGTCTTTGGATGGGGTCGAACACGTCTGGGACAAAGAAGGCAAACGCGCCAACGGGCTCGACCATCCACGTTCAGGCGAACTTGTCGCAGTTAGCAAGGCTGATCGCTGGTTTAGTTATTACTATTGGCTGGACGACGCGCTTGCGCCGGATTTCGCCCGGATGGTCGATATACATCGCAAACCCGGGTATGATCCGGTTGAGCTCTTCGTGGACCCTGAAATCAGGTTTCCGAAACTTACCGCAGGATGGAAGCTGGCCAAGCGCAAACTAGGTCAGCGCCAGCTGTTGGACATCATTTCTTTGAAAGACACTCAGCTGGTGAAGGGTACGCATGGGCGAATTACGGATGATCCGAGCTTTGGGCCGCTTGTCATCTCGTCAGAGGCTGATTTTCTGCCCGAAGGCGCGATTGATGCCACGGATTTCAAGGCACTTGTGTTGGAGCACATCTTTTCCTAGGCGCAATCAGGTGCCAGACACGACGCGCTGCAAGGCCATTGTCACAGCGAATCCGGCCACGGCAAGCAACGCAAGACCGCCCTGCCCCATGCCCGCAATCAGCACCGCATCATAAAGGGAAATTCCGGCTATCATCGTTACGACTGCTTTGGGAACGTCGCCCCTGTTACGCCGAAAGAGAAGGCGCAGCGCGATGAGGACCACCACCACCAGCCCTGCCCAGATTACCAGCGCAGGGGTGTTTCCATTGGCCTGCGTCAAGGCATAAATCAGTGGAATAACCAGCACCACCAGCGGCCAGGCACGGTCCAGCCGATCATAGGCTTCTTGCTTGGCGGCATAGGTCAATCCAACAATATAAGCGGCAAGGCCCAGTGCTCCGAAAACCACCGGCCCCGTAATCTTTGCAACCGCCAAGGCCGCAAGAATATAGCAAAAGAACCGCGTCACCCCCATGATAACTGGGCTTAGCACCGTGCGTTTATGCAGCCAGTCATAAAGAACCACTGCGGCGGCCAGCGCGATCCCTGCAAGCCCGGCCATCACTCCAAAGGAAAAGGCGATCAGAATACCCGCGGCCAACATCGCATAGCCTGCCACAAAGACAGTCCCGACAGCGATTTCCCCCATGGGGATCGGCCGGTTCTTACGCTCTTGCGCGTCGATTTCCGCGTCAAAGGCATCATTGAGCCACATGCCGCCCGTATAAAACAGGGTCAAAGCGATCCCGACAACCAAGATAGTGGGAAGTGACGGGTTGCCCGCAAGCACAGCCCCGGCCACGGCGTTGGTCCATACCGTCGGCAGATTTGATACCCGCCCCAATTTCAAGAATGTCTGAAAAGTCATATCAACCGCTCCAATACCCACTGCATTTCACGCACGATGTCCTTGTCGACAGTCGCCCCCCGGACGGCATCGGGCAGAACGTCCCAGGTGTAGGTTTCTATCTCAAGATGGGGGGATATCGGGTCGGCTTTGTGCAGCGCCAATATCTCTTCCAGAAAATCACGTGTCGACGAAAAGGCACCAAGATCATCAAGGAAAACAGGCACGTGAAAATGCACCCGCCATTCCTCGCCGTCGGTCAGATCGCCCAAGGCCAATGCTTCTGGCAGATCAACATGAAAGATCAACCCTTGCGCCGTGCGCCGGATCACCTGATGCAGATAGGTGGGTTCGTTGAAAGACGCCAAAGCTTTGCGCTGTGCGGGCCCGATGTTCGGCAGCCGCAAAGCTGCGCTTAGTTGTAGTTTGTGAATAGGGATCCCGGCTGTGCGCAGCGCGT
>JAPKCR010000308.1 GCA_026421135.1 Sulfitobacter sp.
TGGAGGGCATGGGTTCAGTCTTGGTGAGTATGCGATGGCGGGGGCTGAGATAGGTAAGTACTGTGGAGCGACGGCGTTGACGTTCAACATGCACAACTCCTCAATGATGTGGTCACGGTTCATGTATGAGATGCCGCATTTGAGCGATGCCGAGCGCGCCGAATTTGCTCCCCTGCGGGAGCGTCAGTTTAGGCGCGCGGTGAAAGAGCAGGGGATTTATTCGCAACCCATTTCCGAGGCCGGCCAAAACTGGACCAGCAAGCCCGCGCAGACGCAATGTCGTAGGGTTGAGGGCGGATGGCTGATCAACGGTTTCAAGAAGTTCGCCTCGCTGGCGGGGTATTGCGACTACTACTCAATTGTCTGCACAGAGGTGTTTGAGGGTACCGAGCCACGCCATGAGGACACGATGATCTTTGTGGTCCCTAAAGAGGCCGAGGGGCTGGAGGTCAGAGGCGTCTGGGACCCACTGGGAATGCGGGGGACCAACAGTCGCGATCTGATCCTGAAGGACGTGTTTGTCAGCGAAGAAGACTTGATGATGCCAAAGGGGATCTTCATCAAAACACTGCCGTATTGGCCGCATATGATGGCAACTCTTTCGCCGACCTACATGGGTGTTGCGCAGGGAGCGTATGATTTTACGGTCTCCTATTTGCGAGGGGAGGTTGAGGGGCAGCCGCCGGCGGATCGTCGGATGTTCACCACGAAACGGCTGGCGGTGGGGCAGATGTATTCCAAGCTGGTCGGCATGCGCGCACTGTGGTGGCAGGCGTTTATGGAGGCGAAACCGTTTCCCTCTCAGGCCGAAGTTGTACGGATGTACGCGGCGCAATACACTGTGATGGAGGGCGTGCAGGAGATTGCGGCGATGGCGATCCGTACCTGCGGGGGGCAATCAATGCTAAAGGATTTGCCGCTGGAACGGATGTACCGAGACAGTCGCTGCGGGGCGCTCATGCTGCCCTACACCTCTGAGATTATGGAGGATTATATTTCGGTCCTCGCGCTCTATGAGGGCAACGAGATCAATGCAGCACCAGGGGACAGTGACGGGGCGCGTACCTCGATCTGGCGGGGGGACGCGGAGGTGCGGCCTCTGGCGGCGGAGTAGGGCGTGTGGTGCAAACGAGCGTTCATTGCACGCAGCATTTGACCGCTGAGGCGGATGTCGTCTGGGCGCATCTACGGGATTTCTGCGCCCCGTGGCATCCACTGATTGCAACGATGAAGGCCGAAGTTGGTGGGCGTGTGCGTGCCTTTACGGTGATGGGAGAAGACACGCTTTATCGCGAGCGTCTGGCGTGGTTTTCAGACACGGGGCGCAGCATGTCTTACATGCATCTTGAGGGGATAGAGGGCGCGCATCGGTATGAGGGCCGCTTGAGTGTGACCCCTGCTGATAAGGGCGGATGTGTGGTGTCGATGAGTGCCGAGATTGAGGCCACAGCGGCGCGGGCAGAGGAGATTGCCAGCGGAACCGAGTTTGTGTTCGAGACGGGGTTGAAAGCCTTGACCGAAAGCGCGCTCAAAACGCTCCCCGTGACTAAGGCTGAAATGGTCGCCGCACCAGTCACGCACCGGATGATTGACGATCTGCCGCGTTTGGCGATCAGCGAAACGGCTGACACTGGTGGTCCGCTGTGCCTGTTCCTGCATGGTATCGGCGGCAACCGCAGCAACTGGGACAATCAACTTGGCCTAGCAGGGGCTATTCTGCATTCGGCAGCGATGGACTTTCGCGGTTATGGCGATAGCACCCTTGGTTCCGAGCAGACCCGCGTGGAAGACTACTGCGATGATATTCTGAGGGTTTGCGAGGTCTTGGGGGCGGATAAGCTGGTGTTGTGCGGGCTGTCTTACGGGTCTTGGATCGCGACCAGCTTTGCGCAACGGTACCCTAAGATGCTGGCAGGATTGGTGTTAGCGGGTGGATGCACCGGCATGTCGGAAGCTGGACCCGAGCAGCGGGATGGGTTCAGAGCCAGCCGCGAAGTGCCATTGGATGCGGGTCAAGCACCTGCCGATTTTGCGCAAACAGTCGTGAATGCGATCGCGGGGCCGAAAGCCTCTGATGCGGCGCGGGCGGCACTGGTGGCGTCAATGGGAGCAATATCTGTGGCGACCTACCGTGATGCGTTGCAGTGCTTCACAAACCCGCCTGAACAGTTTGATTTTTCCAAATTGGAAATGCCCGTGTTGATAATGACAGGGGAATATGACCGTCTAGCCCCGCCAACCGAGATCGCAGCGGTTGCCGCGCGGATTTACGCCACAGTCAAAGCCCCTGACGTGCGATTTGAAATTATCAAAGGGGCGGGGCATGTGTGCAACCTTGAGGACGGATCGGCCTTTAATGCGCCCCTGTTCGAGTTCCTGAGGCGGCTGCGATGAGTGATCTGTCGCGGCGCGAATTGAACCGGATTGCGCGCGAAAAAACTTTGCTGGATGCTGCTTTGGTTGTGTTTGCACGGGCGGGGTATTCGGGTGCGTCTATGGACAGTGTGGCCGCTGAGGCGGGAATGACCAAGCCGACTTTGTACAAGTATTTCGACAGCAAGGAGGCGTTGTTTACTGCCATGATGGAGGCGCGGCGGGATGATATGTTGTTGGCCTTTGATGACCTAACGCCCGCGATGATGGTACGCCAATTACATACCTTTGCTTGGGGCTATGCGAAGATTGTGATGCGGCCTGATATGCTATCTTTGGCACGCCTGATTATTGGCGAGACGCAACGCTTCCCCGAGATAGGTCGCGCTTACCAAGCTTCTGGCCCTGATCGGGTATTTGAGGGAATGGTCGAATATCTATCGGTTCTGCGCGATGCAGGGCGTTTGGTGTTTGAAGAGGCTGACTTGGCCGCGCAAGACCTTTGGGGATTGGTCCTTTCAGGGGTGCGAACGCGGGCACTTTATGAGCCTGAATGGGTACCAGAGACGGATGAAATCTCCCGCGCTGTCAACAACGGATTACGGGTGTTTCTGCGGGCGTATTCTGCGGATGTAGAGGCTGATCTGGTTCAGTTAGAGACTGTTATCACGGCGTAGCGCGTATGCCGTCGATGTGCAGTTCGAATCCGTCTTGAATGTGGAAAGTAAACTGTTCAAGCGCTTTAGTTTTGTCACCTGTGGCAATGGCGTCTACCAGCTCAAGGTGGTTTCCCAAGGACTTGGCCAGGTCAGCATTCTCAATGGCGGCAAAGAGGTGAAACGCCATGGCACGCCCCCAAATCATGTCGAACATTTCTAGCAAAAATTTGTTGCCTGCGGTCTCCATAAAGGCGCGGTGTATCGTGCGGTTGGCGATGAAGTAATCCTTAGTGGAAGGATTGGTCATCTGCTCTGTTTCATTAATGAGAACGCGCAGTTTGGCGATCTCGTCAGGGTCATTGCGCACGGCGAGAATACGGGCGGCTTGGCCTTCGATTGCGGCTCTGGCTTGGTAGAGTTCGCGGGTTTCTTCCTCACTGATTTTACTCAGGCGGAACCCACCCGAATTTGCCAGATGAAGCACGCCTTCTTTTTCGAGGCGCAGCAAGGCCTCGCGCACAGGGGTACGAGAAATGTCGAGCTCGGCGGCCAGCTTTTCCTGAACGAGGCGGTCATCGGGGCCAATCTCACGTGACATGATCGCACTGACGAGTTGGTCATAGACCTCGTCTGCCAAACGGCGTCTTTGGGTGGTGATACTTTGAAGTGCCATTATGGATGCCTCAGCATTTGTATTTTTATACACTGTATACAAAAAAGCAGGGAATTAAAAGAGGTGCTTGCCTCACGCTGAATACAGTATACAGTATCCGTTAAATGCGGTTGCTAGGAGAAGATTCATGTGTGGAATTGCAGGGCGGATATTGAATGCCCCCGGTGCTGTTGGGCGCGATTTGGTGGCTTTGATGGATGCGCAAGAGCATCGTGGGGCGGATAGTACGGGGTTCGCGGTGTATAGTACGCCATTGGACAAAGGGTATGTGCTGCGCGGAATGGGGTTTAGCAAGGCGCGGATTGACGCAGACCTTGAGACATTTCGTGCAACCCTGAAAGAGCATGGTGCTGACTTTACAAGCGAGCCAGCGATCGTGTCCGATACGTCCAAACATTACAGTTTCCGGATGGAGATC
>JAPKCR010000309.1 GCA_026421135.1 Sulfitobacter sp.
CATGGTCCGCATCAACGTAAACCGCCTTCTGTATATCACTCAGGTTTCGGGCATGTGGATCTTGGGATTTACCTGCTTTTTCCTGACAATGCTGTTTACACTTGCAGTCTTTTATAATTTTGAGTTCGCCCAAGCCGTGCTTTTGCTGGCCTTTCCCCTGTGTCTGGTCGCGGTACTAAGCGTTTCAACCGCCCAGCAAATCCACGAAGAATCCGCCACCGGTGACCTGCTATACCGCCGCCTTGCAAGGCATCGGCTTTATACGCAGATCATCGGGATCGTTTCGATTTTCGTCACCTCGATTTGGGGGATGTATCAAAACCTTTATGTGGGTCCGTTCGGCGGTTGACAAAACCCACCCAAGGATCAAGTGACATCCCATGTCAAAAACCACTCAGATAACGCTCTCAGGCGTGCCCGAAGGCTTTGATGCCCGCGCACTGCTGGACGAGCTGGCCAAGAACAAGCGCCCCGTGATCCATGTGGCGCGTGATGACAAACGTATGGCCGCGATGAAATCCGCGCTGCGGTTCTTTGCGCCAGATCTGCCGGTCATTACCTTTCCGGGGTGGGATTGTTTGCCCTACGACCGCGTGTCCCCCAATGCCGATATCTCGGCGCAGCGCATGGCAACGCTGGCAGGATTGGTCCACGGGATGCCGGGCCAGTATATCCTGCTGACCACCCTGAACGCCGCGACCCAGCGGGTGCCCGCACGCGCCATCCTGCGGGACGCTGCGTTTTCCGCGCGTGTTGGTGACCGAATCGACGAAAGTGCCTTGCGCAATTTTCTGGTGCGAATGGGCTTTGTCCAAAGCCCCACGGTTACTGAACCCGGTGATTACGCGATCCGCGGTGGCATTATCGACATCTATCCGCCCGGTGATCTGGGACCTGTACGGTTGGATTTGTTCGGCGACACATTGGACGGTGCACGGCGCTTTGACCCGCTGACCCAACGGACCACAGAAAAGCTGGACCTGATCGATCTGGCCCCGGTAAGCGAGGTAATTCTGGACGAGGCCGCTATCACGCGGTTTCGCCAGAACTATCGCATCGAATTCGGGGCTGCTGGCACCGATGATCCGCTGTACGAAGCAATCAGCGCGGGCCGCAAGCACCAGGGTGCCGAACACTGGATGGCGTTCTTTCACGAAGAACTGGAAACCATCTTTGACTATCTGCCCAAGGCCACAGTCACATTGGACGATCAGGTCACCGCGCAACGCTTGTCCCGGTGGGACAGCATTGCCGACCAATACGAAACGCGCCGTTTGGCGATGGCTAACCGGTCCAAGATGGACAGCGTTTACAAGCCCGCGCCCCCTGAGGCGCTGTATCTGACCGACACCGCATGGGAACAGGCGATGATCGACAAGCGCGTGATCCAGTTCAAACCCTTGCCGCAGCCCACAGGCCCCAATGTTCTAGACGCAGGTGGCCGCATCGGGCGCGACTTTGCACCCGAACGTCAGCAGGAATCCATAAGCCTTTTCGGGGCCTTGGCAGATCACCTTAAGGTAAAGTTAAACGACGGCCCCGTTGTCATTGCCAGCTATTCCGAAGGGGCGCGTGAACGTCTGACCGGTCTGATCGAAGACGAAGGGATGGGCGAAACCATCGCCATCGCCAATGGCACGCGGGTTGGCAAACGCGGCTTGCATCTGGCCGTCTGGGCGCTGGAACACGGGTTCGTGGCCCCAGTATCGGGCGACAAAGACAGCCAGCTTACTGTGATCTCCGAGCAGGACATTCTGGGCGACCGACTGATCCGCGCCACCAAACGCAAACGCCGCGCTGAAAACTTCCTGACAGAAACGCAATCGCTTTCACCCGGTGATCTGGTCGTCCATGTGGACCATGGCATTGGTCGCTATCTTGGGATGGAAGTTATAACAGCCGCAGGGGCCGCACACGAATGCCTGCTGCTGGAATATGCCGAGAATTCAAAGCTGTACCTGCCGGTTGAAAACATCGAGCTTCTGTCAAGATATGGCCACGACGAAGGCCTGCTGGACAAGCTGGGTGGCGGGGCGTGGCAGTCGAAAAAGGCCAAGCTAAAGGAACGCATCCGCGACATGGCGGACAAGCTGATCCGGATTGCGGCCGAACGTGCCCTGCGCCGGGCACCGGTTATGGACCCGCCTCCGGGCATGTGGGACGCATTTTCCGCGCGCTTCCCCTATACCGAAACAGAAGACCAGATGTCTGCGATCAACGATGTGATCGACGACCTGACCAGCGGTAAGCCGATGGACCGTCTGATTTGCGGCGATGTCGGCTTTGGCAAGACCGAGGTTGCCATGCGCGCGGCATTTGTCGCAGCGATGTCGGGGCTGCAGGTCGCAGTCATTGCGCCGACGACCCTGTTGGCACGGCAGCACTACAAATCCTTCGCAGAACGCTTCCGCGGCTTCCCGCTTGAGGTGCGCCAGCTTTCGCGGTTTGTATCTGCAAAAAACGCGAACGCCACCCGCGAAGGCATCACCAAAGGCACCGTGGATGTTGTCATCGGCACCCATGCGCTGCTGGCAAAAACCGTCAAGTTCAAGAACTTGGGTCTGTTGGTCATCGACGAAGAACAGCATTTCGGCGTGGGGCACAAAGAACGCCTGAAAGCGATGCGCACGGATATTCACGTGCTGACCCTGACCGCGACGCCGATCCCGCGCACTTTGCAACTTAGCCTGACCGGCGTGCGCGATTTGTCGATCATCGGCACGCCGCCCGTGGACCGTTTGGCAATCCGCACCTATGTCAGCGAATTCGACAGCGTGACCCTGCGCGAGGCACTGTTGCGCGAACACTATCGCGGCGGTCAGTCCTTCTATGTGGTGCCGCGTATTTCTGACCTGCCCGAGATCGAGGCGTTTCTGAAAGAACAACTACCTGAACTGAACTATCTGGTTGCCCATGGCCAAATGGCAGCGGGAGAGCTGGATGACCGGATGAACGCGTTTTACGACGGCAAATACGATATCCTGCTGGCCACAACGATTGTCGAATCCGGTCTGGATATTCCGACTGCCAACACGATGATCGTGCACCGCGCAGATATGTTCGGGTTGGCGCAATTGTACCAAATCCGGGGCCGCGTCGGCCGTTCAAAAACCCGTGCCTATGCCTATCTGACCACGAAACCGCGCGCCAAGCTGACCGCGACCGCCGAAAAACGTCTGCGGGTTTTGGGCAGTCTTGATACACTGGGGGCAGGGTTCACACTGGCGTCCCAAGATTTGGACATTCGCGGCGCGGGCAATCTGCTGGGCGAAGAACAATCCGGCCAAATGCGCGACGTGGGTTTTGAGCTGTACCAATCCATGCTGGAAGACGCGATTGCCAAGATCAAAGCGGGCGAGCTTGAAGGCGTCATTGACGATGACGGACAGTGGGCACCGCAGATCAATCTGGGCGTCCCTGTGTTGATCCCAGAAACCTATGTGCCTGACCTTGATGTGCGTCTGGGTCTGTACCGCCGTCTGTCCAGTCTGACCACCAAAGTCGAACTTGAAGGGTTCGCCGCTGAACTGATCGACCGCTTTGGCAAGCTTCCGCGCGAGGTCAACACGCTGATCTTGGTGATCCGGATCAAGGCGATGTGCAAACGGGCAGGAATTGCAAAGCTGGACGGCGGGCCAAAAGGCGTGACGATCCAGTTCCACAACGACAAATTCGTCTCGCCCGAGGGGTTGGTGACATTCATTCACGACCAACGCGGTCTGGCCAAGGTCAAAGACAACAAGATCGTGGTCAAACGGGATTGGGCGACCGATACCGACAAGATCAAAGGTGCCTTTGCGATTGCCCGTGATCTGGCGGAGCATGTCATTGCCAAAGAGAAGCAGAACAAGAAAGCGAAGGCCCAAGCCTAAATTGGGCTTGGAAAGCTGGGGGTGCCGTGTTTCCGGCGCTAACGCTCATCTGCGGGTCGGCAAAACCAGTGTCCTGCGTACATCGGCCTTTGCTTCCGATCCATGCAAAAGTGCACCAGATTAACTACTACGCCCATTGATATTTGCGTCATCCACGCTCGGCAGGATTGGGATGGTGTCCGTCACGGACCGCCGCGCCGCACACCAATGCCAAACCCAGCGAAGGGGGTCTAACGGGTC
>JAPKCR010000310.1 GCA_026421135.1 Sulfitobacter sp.
GTATGATTCGCGGCGGCCGTTCCCAGTCGATTGAACCCCCATCAGGCGGGCATTTTGCCGGTCCTGCATATACCCGACCAGTACGCCGTCTTCGATCAGGGTGTTTTTTGCAGACGGGGTACCTTCGTCGTCAACGGTAATCGACCCGCGCCGGTCGGGGATCGTTCCATCATCCAGAACGGTCACCCCTTTGGCAGCAATCTGCTGGCCCATAAGCCCCGCAAAGGCACTGGACCCTTTGCGATTGAAATCACCCTCAAGGCCATGGCCGATGGCTTCGTGCAGCAAAATACCAGGCCAGCCAGGCCCTAACACCACATCCATCATGCCTGCGGGTGCCGGGACGGCATCAAGGTTGACGCATGCAATCCGCAAAGCTTCGCGGATTTTGGCCTGCCAGTCCGACCGTTCAATCAAGCCATCAAGCCCGACCCGGCCACCGCCGCCCGCCGTGCCGCTTTCGCGTCGCCCGTCCTCTTCGACAATAATTGATACATTGACGCGCGTCATCGGGCGGGTATCGCGCACTGAAATACCCTCGGGGCGTAGTATTTCGACCTCTTGAATAGACGCAGAGATGGATGCAGACACCTGAACAACCCGTTTGTCCAAGCTGCGCGCGAAATCATCGATCTCGCGAAGCGTTTCGACTTTTACGGAAAAACTAGCCCCGGCGATTGGATCCTCGTCAGTATAAAGGTGGCGATTGGTTGCAACGGGCCCGTCTGCCCATGTGCCACCCCCGTCACCGACCGCCAGACGCGCGGTTTCGGCAGCACGGCGCAATGCAGATTCGGTGATTTGCGAAGAATGCGCATAACCTGCGACTTCGCCCCGCACGGCACGCAGTCCAAACCCTTCGGAAGCATCATAGCTTGCGGTTTTGAGGCGGCCGTCATCAAACACGAGCCCCTCAGAGCGGCGGCGTTCAAAGAACAGCTCGCCATCATCAGCGCCCGCAACAGCATCTTTCAGGATTGAAAGGGCTGCGTCACGGTCAAGGTCACCCTCAAAAGGGTTAAAAGGTGGTTGGCTCATCAAGATGTTCCCTGAATCGTGTTAAAAAGATCGCTTCGCGTCCGTTTGACGCAAGCAGAAGTCTTTATCTTGAAGTTAGAATATGATTGTAAGCATACAGATTACAACGGCGCGTGGTCCGAAACGGCACATGTCGATAGGATTCGCATTCAATGGTCACAAGATCAGGACGACATATGAAACATCTTCTTAAACTTTCAGGTCTCATGGCCGCCTTTGCTGCTGCCCCCGCGTGGGCGCAGGAAAACCTTCGTATTGATGGTCTCGAAATCATCGGGGAACCGATTGACGGACTAACGGGCTTTCAGCCTGCTGTAACCCGTGTCGCGCAAGATATTCACGATCTGGATTACCTGATCTTGGTTATCATCACGCTGATTACTGTGTTTGTGACCGGCCTGATCCTTTGGGTCGCGTTTCGGTACAACAAAAAACGCAACCCTACCGCTGCGTCCTTTACGCACCATACCCCGGTCGAGATCGCTTGGACAATCGTACCGATTTTGATCCTCGTCCTGATCGGTGCCTATTCGCTGCCGATTCTTTTCCGCCAGCAGGAAATTCCGCAGGCTGATCTGACAATCAAGGCAACAGGGAACCAGTGGTACTGGTCCTATGAATATGTCGACGACGGTTTCGGCTTTGACAGCTATATGATCGGTGCCCCGGCGCTTGGTGGTGAAAACCGCAAAACACCCGAAGTCATCGCGCAGTTGGAAGCCGCCGGCTATTCCGAGCAGCAGTTCCTTTTGGCAACTGACACAGCAGTCGTGATCCCCGTGGGCAAAACCATTGTGGTTCAAATAACTGGATCTGACGTTATCCATGCGTGGACAGTGCCAGCATTTGGCGTAAAGCAAGACGCTGTTCCCGGTCGTTTGGCCGAAACATGGTTCAAAGCTGAAAAAGAGGGCATTTACTTTGGTCAGTGTTCCGAGCTTTGCGGCAACGCACACGCCTATATGCCGATCACGGTAAAAGTCGTATCCGAAGCGGCATACGCCGAATGGCTAAGCAAGGCGAAAGCTGAATACGCAGGTATCCCGCAGCCTTTGACCGTCGCTTCGAAGTAACTAAATGTGAAATGTCGGGCCCGCGCACTGTGTGGCCCGACCTTTATATATGAGTTTTGACATGGCAGACACCAGCACAACAACTTCCGGCGAATACGAAACACAACTGGGCGATTATTTCGCGCTGTTAAAGCCGCGCGTGATGCAGCTGGTCGTTTTCACAGCGCTGGTGGGCATGTTGGCCGCACCGGTTCCTGTGCATCCGGTCGTCGCTTTTGCCTCTATTCTGTTTGTAGCTATTGGCGCGGGTGCGTCAGGTGCATTGAATATGTGGTGGGATGCCGACATCGACGCCATCATGCGCCGCACGGCTGGCCGCCCGATCCCGTCGGGCCGCGTTCAACCGGGCGAGGCTTTGGCCATTGGTGTTGCGTTGTCTGGCTTGTCCGTGATGATGCTGGGGTTGGCTGCGAATTTGTTGGCTGCCGGCATGCTGCTGTTCACGATCCTGTTTTACGCCGTTTTTTATAGCATGTGGCTGAAACGCGCGACGCCGCAGAATATCGTTATTGGCGGTGCCGCTGGCGCGTTCCCTCCTGTGATCGGTTGGATCATTGCTACGGGCAGTTTCTCTGTCGAAGCATGGTTGATGTTTGCGCTGATCTTTATGTGGACACCCCCGCATTTCTGGGCGCTGGCGTTGTTCATGCGCAATGATTATGATGATGCCAAGGTGCCAATGTTGACTGTGACCCACGGTCGGCCATCTACGCGCCGTCATATTCTTGCCTATACTATTTTGCTGGTGATCCTTGCGATTGGCACCGGTTTTACGTCCATTGGCGGGCCTATCTATTTGATTACTGCCGTGGTCTTGAACGTCCTGTTCCTGATTGGGGCAGTGCGGATATGGAAGCGTAACGAAGACGACAGCGAGGCTGACAATTTCCTGGTAGAGCGGAAGTTTTTCAGATTGTCGCTTTGGTATCTGTTCCTGCACTTTGGTGCGATTTTGGCCGAGGCGACATTGCGTCCCTACGGTCTTGGAGGATGGTCATGAGCATTCGCGTAGAACACGAGCTTCATTCACGGCGCCGTGGCCGTAATTTGGGCATTGGTCTGATGCTGGGCGCTTTTGTCCTACTGGTTATGGCCCTGACCTTCGTAAAGATCACCAACATCGACTTCAACAATCTTCCAGGCGGCGCGATCCAGACGCAGGAGAGCAAGTGATGGCAATGTCCGGTCCGGCAAAGACGGTGGCGCAAACTGTGTCAGTCGTACTGCTTATGGGCGGGCTTGCCTGGGCCTCTGTGCCTTTTTACAACTGGTTCTGTCAGGTAACTGGGTTTGGCGGTACGCCAGGCCAAGTCAGCGCAAATGCCGGCGATATCCTGGATCAGACGATCAAGGTGCGGTTTGACGGAAGCCTTAATCAGGGAATGCCTTGGGAATTCAAGCCTGTTGTAAATGAAATGGAATTACGGATCGGCGAGACGGGCCTGGCTTTTTACGAGGCATATAACCCGACAGACAAACCGATCGCCGGGCAAGCTTCATATAATGTAACGCCTTATGCCGCTGGCCCGTATTTTGAAAAAATCGAATGCTTCTGCTTTACTGAACAGGTGCTTGCCCCCGGTGAGCGTGTTCAGATGCCAGTCAGCTTCTTTGTTGATCCGGAAATCGTCAAAGACCTTGATGGCAAGTATGTACATACGATCACACTATCTTATACCTTCTATGAAATTGATCTGCCCGAGGGATACGCAGCCCTTGATCAGGACAGCCAGACAAACCTGAATTAAGAAAAAGGTGAGGGACGCCACCATGGCCCATGAAAAGAACCACGATTACCACATTCTAGCACCTTCCACATGGCCGCTGCTCAGCGCCTTGGGAGGCTGTGCCATGCTGGTTGGCATCATCTTTTGGATGCACGACATTACACCATTCGTGTTCTTCGGCGGCTTGGCTGCTGTTTTGTACTGCATGTTTGGCTGGTGGTCCGAAGTTGTTGCGGAAAGCAAGATCGGCGATCATACGAGTGTTGTCCGCA